>NZ_JBHYPS010000005.1:327075-348850 GCF_042746075.1 Streptomyces sp. NPDC058758
CCATGCCCCCCCCAACGATCTTGGGGGGGTTAACCGCGTGGGTGCTACCCCCCCCGGGGCGGGGGGCCGCCCCGCCCGCCCGCCCCCGCGCCGCTTCCTTGGACACCCCGTCCAACCACGGACGGGTGATCCTTCCAACGAGGCGTACGACGTGCGCCGATGCGGCACTACACTGCTCAACAACATCGCGTCTGGCCCACAGCGTCGTGCGCTTCCACGCGGCAAGCCCCCTCCACCGCCTGCGGCCGTCGGGACGGCCGTCCGCACTGCCTCTGTGAGGACTCACGTGAGCTCGAAACCTGTCGTACTCATCGCTGAAGAGCTGTCGCCCGCCACCGTCGACGCCCTGGGCCCGGACTTCGAGATCCGGCACTGCAACGGCGCCGACCGCGCCGAGCTGATCCCCGCGATCGCCGACGTCGACGCCATCCTCATCCGCTCCGCCACCAAGGTCGACGCGGAGGCCATCGCCGCCGCGCAGAAGCTGCGCGTCGTCGCCCGCGCCGGCGTCGGTCTGGACAACGTGGACGTCTCCGCCGCCACCAAGGCCGGCGTGATGGTCGTGAACGCCCCGACCTCCAACATCGTCACCGCCGCCGAGCTCGCGTGCGGACTGCTCGTCGCCACCGCGCGCAACATCCCGCAGGCCAACACCGCCCTGAAGAACGGCGAGTGGAAGCGGAACAAGTACACCGGCGTCGAGCTGAGCGAGAAGACCCTCGGCGTCGTCGGCCTCGGCCGCATCGGCGTCCTGGTCGCCCAGCGGATGTCCGCCTTCGGCATGAAGATCGTCGCGTACGACCCCTACGTGCAGCCGGCCCGCGCCGCCCAGATGGGGGTGAAGCTGCTGGCCCTGGACGAGCTCCTGGAGGTCGCCGACTTCATCACCGTCCACCTGCCGAAGACCCCCGAGACCCTCGGTCTCATCGGCGACGAGGCGCTGCACAAGGTCAAGCCGAGCGTCCGGATCGTCAACGCCGCCCGCGGCGGGATCGTCGACGAGGCCGCGCTGTACTCCGCCCTCAAGGAGGGCCGCGTCGCCGGCGCCGGCCTCGACGTGTACGCGAAGGAGCCCTGCACGGACTCCCCGCTCTTCGAGCTCGACCAGGTCGTCTGCACCCCGCACCTGGGCGCCTCCACCGACGAGGCCCAGGAGAAGGCCGGCATCGCCGTCGCCAGGTCGGTGCGCCTCGCGCTCGCCGGCGAGCTGGTGCCGGACGCGGTCAACGTCCAGGGCGGCGTCATCGCCGAGGACGTCAAGCCGGGTCTGCCGCTCGCCGAGAAGCTCGGCCGGATCTTCACCGCCCTCGCGGGCGAGGTCGCGGCCCGCCTCGACGTCGAGGTGTACGGCGAGATCACCCAGCACGACGTCAAGGTGCTCGAACTCTCCGCGCTCAAGGGCGTGTTCGAGGACGTGGTCGACGAGACCGTGTCCTACGTGAACGCCCCGCTCTTCGCGCAGGAGCGCGGTGTCGAGGTCCGCCTCACCACCAGCTCCGAGTCGCCGGACCACCGCAACGTGGTCACCGTGCGCGGCACGCTCTCCAGCGGCGAGGAGGTCGCCGTCTCCGGCACCCTGGCCGGCCCCAAGCACCTCCAGAAGATCGTCGCCGTCGGCGACTACGACGTGGACCTCGCGCTCGCCGACCACATGGTCGTGCTGCGCTACGAGGACCGTCCCGGTGTCGTCGGCACCGTCGGCCGGATCCTCGGCGAGGCCGGTCTGAACATCGCGGGCATGCAGGTCTCCCGTACGGAGGAGGGCGGCGAGGCGCTCGTCGTGCTCACCGTCGACGACACCGTGCCGGCGGCCGTGATCGCGGAGATCTCCACGGAGATCGGCGCCACCTCGGCCCGCTCGGTCAACCTGGTCTGACGCGTCCCCGCAGCCCCTCGCGCCCGGCGCCCGGCCGTCCTCCCCGACGGCCCGGTGACCGGGCGCGACGCCGTTCCCGGGCGGCCCCGCCCGGTGCGGTCCCTAGAGCCGGGCCGCCTTCAGGGCCATGTGCAGCAGGAGGCGGTCCTCGCCGGCGTCCAGGTCGAGGCCGGTGAGCTGCTCCACGCGGGAGAGGCGGTAGTAGAGGGTCTGCCGGTGGATGCCGAGCGCCGCCGCCGTGCGGCCCGCCTGGCCCGCGTGGTCGAGGAACACCTCGGCCGTGCGGGCCAGCTCCGTGTGCGCGGGGCCGAGCAGCGTCCGTACCGCCGGGTCCGGTCCGGTCCGCGGGAGGGCGGTGAGCAGCCGGTACGGGCCGAGCCCGTCCCAGTGGGCGAGCGGGGCGAAGCGGGGCTGGGCCAGCGCGGTGCGCGCGGCGGCGGTCGCCTCGTGCCAGCAGAGGTCCAGCTCCCCGAGCCCCCGCCGGGGCGCGGCGATCCCGGCCACCACGGCCGCCCCGGCGCCGGCCCGCAGCCGTTCGGCGGCGGCGGAGGCGGGGGAGAGGTTGTCGGCCGACCGGAGCCGCACCAGCACGGCGAGCGCCCGCCGGGGGCCGGGGGCGGGCTCCCCGCCGGGCGCCGGGGCGGCGGCGGGCGGGGCGGCCGGGCCCGGCCAGGGGAGGGCACAGAGGGCGGCGGCGCCGGGGACCGCCCGGGGGGAGGGGGAGTCCTCGCCGGGCCAGGGGGCGAGGCAGACCAGGGCGTGCAGGCCCTCCGCGTCCGGTCCCAGGGCCGTGCGGAGGGCGGCGACGGCCATGTCGTACTGCCAGCCGCGCTCCGCCGCGAGGACGGCCCGCAGCTCGCGGGAGAGGTCGGCGCCGGCCCGCTCCTCGTCGGCGAGCAGTTCGCCGATCCGGGCGGCGACGTCCATGGCGGCCGTCAGCTGTTCGTGCGAGGGGCCCGGCTCTGCGTCCAGCAGCCAGACGTACCCGAGGACGACACCCCGATGGCGTACCGGGAGGCAGATCCGGTCCCGGAAGACGCCGGCGTCCGGCGCGGCCGGGATGCGGACGGGGCCGGTGGCCCGGGTGATGCCGAAGCCCTCGAACCAGGCGCGGACCGCCGGGGTGGACCTCCGGGTGAGGATCGAGCGGGTGCGGACCGGGTCCATGGCGCTGTCGTCGTCGCTGTCGTGGGCCCCGAAGGCGATCAGCCCGAAATCGCGGTTCTCCAGCGTCGCCGGAGCGCCGAGCAGCACCGAGATCTCGTCCACCAGCTCCTGGTAATCGCCCTTCACGGGCCCCATTCTCGCACCCGCCGACCGGTCTATCAGACAGATGTCTGAGGCCGCGCTCACGGATGCGTGACAGCTGTAGATGGCGCAGGATCGGAGCGATCCATAGGTTTCACGGTGGTTCTCCGTGCTGTTCCCGGTTCGTACCCCTACAACCGGTAATGGCCCCGTTCTTCCTCGCTCCTTTGGAGGTGCCCCGTGCTGGGTCCCGTGATCCTCGCCGCGTCGCGCAGCGACAAGATGCGCCGTCTCGTGTCGGCCGCGCCCGGGACCAAGCAGGTCGTGGCGCGCTTCATCGCCGGCGAGATCGTGGACGACGTCGTCCCGATCGTCCAGGACCTGGCCGACCGCGGTCTGGAGGTCACCCTCGACGTCGTCGGCGAGGACATCACCACCGTCGAGCAGTCCTACGCCGCCCGGGACGCCTACCTGGAGCTCATCGGCCGCCTCAAGGAGCTGGGCCTCGGCGAGCGCGCCGAGATGTCCGTCAAGCTGTCGATGTTCGGCCAGTCCCTGGAGGACGGGCACGAGCTGGCGCTCTCCAACGTGCGCCCGGTCGTCGTCGCCGCCGCCGAGATCGGCACCACGGTCACCCTGGACGCCGAGGACCACACCACCCTCGACTCGATGTTCGCCATCCACGAGGAGCTGCGGAAGGACTTCCCGCAGACCGGCTGCGTCATCCAGGCGTACCTCTTCCGCACCGAGGAGGACGCCCGCCGCCTCGCCGCGAACGGCTCCCGCGTCCGGATCGTGAAGGGCGCCTACAAGGAGCCCGCCTCCGTCGCCCTCCAGGACAAGTCCGAGATCGACAAGGCGTACGTCCGGATCATGAAGATCCTGATGGACGGCGAGGGCTACCCGATGATCGGCTCCCACGACCCGCGCCTCATCGCCATCGGCCAGGAGCTGGCCCGCCGCGCCGGGCGCAAGCTGGACGAGTACGAGTTCCAGATGCTGTACGGCATCCGCTCGGAGGAGCAGAACCGCCTCGCCGCCGAGGGCCACCGCATGCGCGTCTACACGGCCTACGGCACCGACTGGTACGGCTACTTCATGCGCCGCCTCGCGGAGAAGCCGGCCAACCTGCTCTTCTTCGTCCGCTCCATCCTGACCAAGGGCTGAGCCCACCTACCCCTCTTTGAAGGAGTCAAGAGCCTCATGGACGCTGTGACCCAGGTCCCCGCTCCCGTCAACGAGCCGGTGCACGGCTACGCCCCCGGTTCGCCCGAGCGGGCCCGTCTGGAGGTCAAGCTCAAGGAGCTGGCCGACAACCCGCGCGAGCTGCCGATGACCATCGGCGGCGTGAAGCGCATGGGCGGCGGCGACGAGTTCAAGGTCGTCCAGCCGCACAACCACAAGTCCGTCATCGGCACCTTCCGCGGCGCCACGGAGCAGGACGCCCGGGACGCGATCGACGCCGCCCTGGCCGCCGCCCCGGCCTGGCGCGCGATGTCCTTCGACGACCGCGCCGCGATCATCCTGCGCGCCGCCGAGCTGCTCGCCGGCCCCTGGCGCGAGACGCTGGCCGCCTCCACCATGCTCGGCCAGTCGAAGACCGCCCAGCAGGCCGAGATCGACACCCCCTGCGAGCTCGTCGACTTCTGGCGCTTCAACGTCGCGTACGCCCGCCAGATCCTCGCCGAGCAGCCGCCGGCCAACTCCCCGGGCGTGTGGAACCGACTGGACCACCGCCCGCTGGAGGGCTTCGTCTACGCGATCACGCCGTTCAACTTCACGGCCATCGCGGGCAACCTGCCCACCGCCCCCGCCCTCATGGGCAATGTGGTGGTCTGGAAGCCGTCCCCGACGCAGACCCACTCCGCCGTGCTCCTCATGGAGCTCCTGGAGGAGGCCGGCCTGCCGAAGGGCGTCATCAACCTGGTGACCGGCGACGGCATCGCCGTCTCCGAGGTGGCCCTGAACCACCGCGACCTGGCCGGCATCCACTTCACCGGCTCGACCAAGACCTTCCAGCACCTGTGGAAGACGGTCGGCAACAACATCGAGAAGTACCGCTCCTACCCGCGGATCGTCGGCGAGACCGGCGGCAAGGACTTCGTCGTCGCCCACCCCAGCGCCGACCGTGCCGTCCTGAAGACCGCCCTGACCCGCGGCTCCTTCGAGTTCCAGGGCCAGAAGTGTTCCGCGTCCTCGCGGGCCTACATCCCGGCCTCCATCTGGAACGACGGCTTCAAGGAGGAGTTCGCGGCCGAGGTCGACGGCATCACCATGGGTGACGTCACCGACCTGTCGAACTTCATCGGTGCCGTCATCGACGACCGCTCGTTCGCGAAGAACAAGGCGGCGATCGACCGTGCGTCCTCCGACCCGAGCTGCACGATCGTCGCCGGCGGCACCTACGACGACTCGGAGGGCTACTTCGTCCGCCCGACCGTCATCGAGTGCACCGACCCGGAGAACGAGGTCTTCAAGGCCGAGTACTTCGGCCCGATCCTCGCCGTGTACGTCTACGAGGACGACCAGTACGACGCGATGCTGGAGCAGATGGAGTCGGTCTCCGACTACGCCCTGACCGGCTCGGTCATCTCCGGCGACCGCGCGGCGGCCGCGTACACGATGGAGAAGCTCCGCTTCGCCGCGGGCAACTTCTACATCAACGACAAGTCGACCGGCGCCGTCGTCGGCCAGCAGCCCTTCGGCGGCGGCCGCGCCTCGGGCACCAACGACAAGGCCGGCGCCCCGCAGAACCTGATGCGCTGGACGCTGACCCGCGCCATCAAGGAGACGCTGGTCCCGCCGACCGAGTACGGCTACCCGCACATGGGCTGACGCCCGCCCGCCGCGCGAGCGGCCCCCGATCACCGCCCCCCACTCCGGTCCCCCCAGGCCGGGGTCGGGGGCGGTACTCATTTCCCCACGGCGTTCATTTCCCCACGGCGTTCATTCGCCCACGGCGTTCATTCGCCCACGGTGCGGCGCAGGAAGTCGCCGATCAGCTCGGCGACGCGCGGCGCGTGGGTCTCCAGGGCGAAGTGGCCGGTGGGCAGGAGGTGGATCTCGGCGTCCGGCAGGTCGCGGCGGAACGCCTCGGCGCCGGCCGGGACGAAGACCTCGTCGCCCTCGCCCCAGACGGCGAGGAGCGGGACCCGGGAGGTGCGGAAGTACTCCTGGAAGGCCGGGTAGAGGGCGAAGTTGGAGCCGTAGTCGGCGATCAGGCCGAGCTGGATCTCGTCCTGCCCTTCGCGGGCCATCAGGGCGGCGTCGTGGTGCCAGGCGTCGGGGCTGAGGAGGTCGCGGTACGCGGCGGGGACGCCGGTCTCGTACTGCCACCTGATGCCGTCGAGGGAGCGGATGGCGCGGACCGGCTCCTCCGTCTCGGGGGTGCGCTCCTCGATGAGGGCGAGGACGGGGGCCCACGCCTCGGCGCCCAGGCCCTCCTCGTAGGCGTTGCCGTTCTGGGTGACGATCGCGGTGATCCGCTCGGGGTGGGCGAGGGCGAGGCGCAGGCCGATGGGGGCGCCGTAGTCCTGGACGTAGAGCGCGAAGCGGTCGAGGCCGAGCGCTTCGGTGAACTCGGCGGTGAGGGCGGCCAGTTCCGCGAACGTGTAGGGGAAGGCGTCGGCGGGCGGCGCGGCGCTGCGGCCGAAGCCCAGGTGGTCGGGGGCGATCAGCCGGTACCTGTCGGCGAGGAGCGGGATCAGGTCGCGGAACATGTGCGAGCTGGTCGGGAAGCCGTGCAGCAGGAGGAGGACGGGGGCGTCGGCCGGTCCCGCCTCGCGGTAGTGGAGCGCGTGGCCGCGGACGGTGACGGTGCGGTGGTGGGTGGGCAGCACGGACACGATTTCTAACCCCTCAACTCTTCGTCGTCGGTTACGAGGGGATTCGATCAGGCTGCACTTAACCTGTCAAGAAGCTGATAGAGGTTAGGTAGTCGTGGGAGGGTGGGGGAATGACCGCCGTCAGGACCGCACCCACCCACGAACTCGGCGCGGAGCGGCTGGCGTCCCTCCGCGCGCTGCTCGACTCCGCCTTCGGCGGCGACTTCTCCGCGGAGGACTGGGACCACGCCCTCGGCGGCGTCCACGCCTGGATCGAGGACGAGCGGGGGCCCGTCGCGCACGGGGCCGTCGTCCAGCGCCGGGTGCTGCACCGCGGGCGCTCGTACCGGACCGGGTACGTCGAAGGGGTCGCGGTCCGGGCCGACGCGCGCCGGCGCGGCCTCGGCGGCGCCGTCATGGGCGCCCTGGAGCGGGTGATCGACGCGACGCACGCCTTCGGCGCGCTCTCCGCCTCCGACGAGGGGGCCGCCCTCTACCGGGGGCGCGGCTGGCGGGTCTGGGGCGGCCGGATCGAGGTGCTGGGCCCGGGCGGGATCGTGCGGCTCCCGGAGGAGGAGGGCGGCGTCCTCGTCCGTCCGGCGGGCGCCCTCGCCCTCCCCGACCCCGGTGCGCCGCTGGTCTTCGACTGGCGGGACGGCGACGTCGTGTGACGGGGCGGGCGGCGGGGGAGAGGCGCCGTCTCAGATAGTAGGAAGTCCGAGTAATTGTGGAGACAGATGCGGGTCCCTGCCCTAGCTTTGTAGGAGCCGAACGTCTCGCTTCATCAGCGAACGGCGGACGAGAGCGCGACGCCCCGTGCAGGCAACCCCTGCGGCGGCGCTCCCCGCCCCTTTCCGGCGCCTTCGATCACCTGATCTCCCGATCGCAGCTGATCTCCGCACATCCGGATCACCACTGATCTCAAGGAGTCGATCCCCCATGGCCGCTCAGACCGCCCCCCGCGTCCGCCACTCCGCCGCCCGTCCCAGCGACGAGGCCCGGCAGAACGCCGCCGCCGCCCTCCAGCGCGCCCTCGACCGCCGCGACAACGGTGGCTCCACCGGCCACTGACCGGCCCGACGTCTGTCCGTTCGTCCACATGGTGGACGATGCGTGTCAGACGATGGGACGAAGAGTAGGGTGCCGCCATGTCTCACAGCATCAATCTCGCAGTCATTCCCGGCGACGGCATCGGCCAGGAGGTCGTGGCCCAGGGCCTCAAGGTCCTCGCCGCCGTGCTTCCGCAGGACGTGAAGCTGGAGACCGAGGAGTACGACTTCGGCGCCCGGCGCTACCACGCCACCGGTGAGACCCTCACCGACGCCGACCTGGACTCCCTCAAGAAGCACGACGCCATCCTGCTCGGCGCGATCGGCGACCCCTCGGTGCCGTCCGGCGTCCTGGAGCGCGGCTTCCTCCTGAAGCTGCGCTTCGCCTTCGACCACCACGTCAACCTGCGCCCCTCGAAGCTGCTCCCCGGCGTCGCGACCCCGCTCGCCGGCCAGCCCGCGATCGACTTCGTCGTGGTCCGCGAGGGCACCGAGGGCCCCTACACGGGCAACGGCGGCACCATCCGCAAGGGCACCGAGCACGAGGTCGCCACCGAGGTCTCCGTCAACACCGCCTTCGGTGTCGAGCGCGTGGTCCGGGACGCCTTCGCCCGTGCCCAGGCCCGCCCGCGCAAGAAGCTGACGCTGGTCCACAAGAACAACGTGCTGACCTTCGCCGGCCACCTCTGGACGAACATCTTCACCAAGGTGGCCGCCGAGTACCCCGAGGTCACCACCGACTACCTGCACGTCGACGCGGCGACGATCTTCCTCGTCACCGACCCGGCCCGCTTCGACGTCATCGTCACCGACAACCTCTTCGGCGACATCATCACCGACCTCGCCGCGGCCGTCTCCGGCGGCATCGGCGTCGCCGCCTCGGGCAACATCAACCCGAGCCGCGACTTCCCGTCCATGTTCGAGCCGGTGCACGGTTCCGCGCCGGACATCGCGGGCCAGGGCAAGGCCGACCCCACGGCCACCGTCCTCTCCGTCGCCCTCCTGCTGCGCCACCTCGGGTACGAGACCGAGGCCGCCCGGGT
This sequence comes from Streptomyces sp. NPDC058758, assembly GCF_042746075.1. NCBI lineage: Bacteria > Bacillati > Actinomycetota > Actinomycetes > Kitasatosporales > Streptomycetaceae > Streptomyces > Streptomyces sp. NPDC058758. Next base: position 336,116 of record NZ_JBHYPS010000005.1, read on the forward strand.
CGAGGCCGCCGTCGAGGCCGACCTCACGGAGCGGGCGCACCCCGAGAAGGCGGCCCGCACCACGGACGAGATCGGCGACGCGCTCGCCGCGCGAGTAGCGAGCTGACCCGCGCGCCACTGACACCACACAGCAGCCGCCGGGTCGTTCACGCACCCGGCGGCTGTTTCCTGTGCGGTCGCGGGGTGCCACCATCGAACCCTGGACCGCGTCACCCGTTTCGCACCCCGGTTCCCACGCGCGATAATCGGACGTGGGCCGCGGCATGCGGGAAAGCTCGGACGTCCTAGCAGTACTGCCAAGCGGGCGTGGGCGCGGTCCGACACACACAACCGGTGAAGGACAAGCACCCATGACGACGATCGAGCTCAAGCCCTCCTCCAGCCCGCTGTCCGACGCGGAGCGCGCGGCGATCCTGGCCAACCCCGGATTCGGCCGCCACTTCACCGACCACATGGTCACCATCCGCTGGACCGAGGGCCGCGGCTGGCACGACGGCCAGCTCGTGCCGTACGGCCCGCTCTCCCTCGACCCGGCGACCAACGTCCTGCACTACGCGCAGGAGATCTTCGAGGGCCTGAAGGCCTACCGCCGCCCCGACGGCTCGGTCGCCTCCTTCCGCCCCGACGCCAACGCCCGGCGCTTCCAGCGCTCCGCGCACCGCCTCGGCATGCCGGAGCTCCCGGTCGAGACCTTCGTCGCGGCCTGCGACGCGCTGGTCCGCCAGGACGAGGCGTGGGTCCCCGAGCACGGCGGCGAGGAGTCGCTCTACCTCCGCCCGTTCATGATCGCGACCGAGGTCGGCCTGGGCGTCCGCCCGGCCAACGAGTACCTCTTCGTCGTCATCGCCTCCCCGGCCGGCCCGTACTTCCCCGGCGGCGTCAAGCCGGTCTCCATCTGGGCCTCCGAGGACCGCGTCCGCGCCGTCCCCGGCGGCGTCGGCGACGCCAAGACCGGCGGCAACTACGCGGCCTCCCTGCTCGCCCAGGCCGAGGCGGCCGCCAAGGGCTGCGACCAGGTCTGCTACCTCGACGCGGTCGAGCACAAGTGGGTCGAGGAACTCGGCGGCATGAACCTGTACTTCGTGTACGGGGACCGGATCGTCACCCCCACCCTGACCGGTTCGCTGCTCGCCGGCATCACCCGCGACTCGCTCCTCCAGGTCGCCCGCGACCTCGGCTACGAGTCCGTCGAGGAGCGCGTCTCCCTCGACCAGTGGCAGGCCGACACCGAGAACGGCACCCTCACCGAGGTCTTCGCCTGCGGCACCGCCGCCGTCATCACACCCGTCGGCACGGTCAAGTCCGCGCGCGGCGAGTGGCAGCAGTCCGGCGGCGAGCCCGGCGAGGTCACCATGAAGCTGCGCGAGGCGCTCCTCGCGATCCAGACCGGCAAGGCCGAGGACGTCCACGGCTGGATGCACGAGCTGGGCAAGTAGGCCCTAGCGGTCCACCAGCGCGCCCGGGACGGCCTCCGTCCCGGGCGCGCCGCTTTCCGGGCCCGGAGTGAGGACCGCGTACAGCAGGCCGCCGGTGAGCCCCGACAGCACGAAGCTGCAGTCGATCCCGCCGGTCAGGGCGAGCAGCGGTCCCTCGTACAGCGGCGTGGAGACGGCGGCCAGGCCGACCGCCGCGCCGAGCGCCCAGGAGGCGGTGGCGCGCGGGTGCCAGCCGCCGGAGAACCAGTAGATCCCGCCCCGCGAGCGCCGGTTGTGGACCTGGAGCGCCTCCGGGTCGTAGACGCCCCGGCAGCGGGCGTGCCCGATGAGGGTGATGACCGCCCACGGGGTGCCGATCGCCGTCAGGAGCAGCACGAACGAGGTCATCGCCGACTGGGCGTCCGAGGCGAAGTGCCCGAGGAAGACGAAGCCGGTGGCGACGGCCGCGACCACCAGGGTGGCCCGGGTGCGGGTGGCGCGGGGCAGGATCGCGTCCAGGTCGAGGCCCATCGAGTAGAGCATCAGACCGGCGTTGCCGACCGAGCCCGCGGCGGCGGCCAGCAGCAGCGGGACGAGGTACCAGGCGGGCGAGGCGGCGACCAGCGGGCCCGCGTAGTCGAGGCCGGCGCGGGCGGCCAGCGCCGTGTACGTACCGAAGAGCTGCGGCACCAGCAGGCCGACGAGCAGCCCGAGCCAGGTGGCGCGGCGCACCGCCCGGGCGCTGTGCCGGGCGGGGGAGACGTACCGGGTGTAGTCGCCGAGCAGGGTGATGAAGGCGACCGGGCCGCTGAGGCCGGCGGCGACCGCGGAGAAGAGCCAGGTCGGCCAGAAGGAGCCGAGCAGGTACGGCGTCTCCGGCACGGGCGCGGCGGTGAGGTCGCCGGCGTACGCGACGAGGCCCACCGCGAGCAGGGCGGTCATGCCGACGGCGAGCGCCTTGCTGAGCCGCAGCAGCAGCCGGTAGCCGTACACGGCGCCCACCACCGTGCAGGCCGCGAGCAGCGCGTAGACGACGGCGTGCGTCCCGCTTCCGGTGGACAGGCCGGTCAGCCGGGCGAGGGTGCCCACCATGACGTCGCCGCCGATCCACAGGGTCAGGGCGGTGTAGCCCAGGGAGAGCAGCAGTCCCACCACCGAGCCGACGAGCCGGCCGCGGACGCCGAAGAAGGCGCCGGAGGAGGTGGAGAGGTTGGTGGCGGTACGCAGCGACACCAGCGCCAGCGGGGCGGTGACGGCGACGCCGACGACCGTGCCGGCGACCACGGAGGTGACCGAGCCCCACAGGCCGAGGCCGAAGGAGACCGGCAGCCAGCCGAAGACGATCACCCCCAGACAGAGGTTGGAGCCGAGCAGGATCGCGACGAGGTCGCGGGGGCCGCTGGTGCGTTCGGCCTCGGGGATGGTGTCGACTCCGCGCTGTTCGATCGCCATGGGACCTCCGGGGGAGAGCGGAACGGGTACGGTTTTGAGCGACGCTCAATGTGACCTGTGCCTGTGCTGCCCGTCAATGCTTGGAAGCACTCGTCTCAACATTTAGAGTGTCGCTCAAACAGGAGGTGCATGACGTGCGACTGACCCCCACCGAGCGCGACCGGCTGCTGCTCTTCGGCGCCGCCGAACTCGCCCGCGCCCGCCGGGCCCGCGGGCTGCGGCTCAACGTCCCCGAGGCCACCGCCCTCGTCGCGGACACCGTCTGCGAGGCCGCCCGCGACGGCAGGCGGCTCGCCGAGGCCATCGAGGCGGCCCGCTCCGTCCTCGGCCCCGAGGACGTCCTGCCCGGCGTCGCCGACGTGGTGACCGAGGTCCACGTCGAGGCCGTCTTCGACGACGGCTCCCGGCTCGCCGTCGTCACCGACCCCATCGGCGGGGGCACTCTCGGCGCCGGCGCGCCCGGCGCGCTGCTGCCCGGCCCCGGCCACCCCGAGCAGGAGCCCCTGCTCACCCTGCCCGTGCGGAACACCGCGACCGTCCCGGTCAGCGTCACCTCGCACTTCCACTTCTTCGAGGCCAACCCGCGCCTGGACTTCGACCGGGCCGCCGCCTACGGCATGCGGCTCGCCATCCCCGCCGGCGCCTCCTTCCGCTTCGACCCCGGCGGCCGTGCCGAGGTCGGGCTCGTGCCCATCGGCGGCGCGCGCGTGGCGATCGGCTTCGCCGGACTCGTCGACGGGCCGCTGGACGCCCCCGGGGCGAGGGAAGAGGCGCTGCGACGCGCGGCGGCCTGCGGCTACCTGGGCGTCACGCCCGACGAGGAGGGCCACTGATGGACCCGTACGAGTACGCCTCCGTGCACGGCCCCCGGGCCGGCGACCGCGTCGTCCTCGGCGACTCCGGACTCGTCGTCCGGGTCGAGGCCGACTCCCAGAAGCCCGGCGAGGAGTTCCTCGCCGGCTTCGGCAAGACCGCCCGCGACGGCCTGCACCTCAAGGCCGCCGCCGTCCGGGAGACCTGCGACGTCGTCATCAGCAACGTCCTGCTGATCGACGCCGTGCAGGGCATCCGCAAGGTGTCGATCGGCATCCGCGAGGGCCGGATCCACTCCATCGGCCGGGCCGGCAACCCCGACACCCTCGACGGCGTCGACGTCGTCGTCGGCACCGGCACCTCGATCGTCTCCGGCGAGGGCCTGATCGCCACCGCCGGCGCCGTGGACACCCACGTCCACCTGCTCTCGCCCCGGATCATGGAGGCCTCGCTGGCGAGCGGCGTCACCACGATCATCGGCCAGGAGTTCGGCCCGGTCTGGGGCGTCGGCGTCAACTCCCCCTGGGCCCTCGGGCACGCCTTCAACGCCTTCGACGCGTGGCCGGTCAACATCGGCTTCCTGGCGCGGGGTTCGTCGTCGGACCCGGCGCCGCTGGTCGAGGCGCTCGCCGAGGGCGGCGCCTCGGGGTTCAAGGTCCACGAGGACATGGGCGCCCACACCCGCGCCCTGGACACGGCGCTGCGGGTGGCCGAGGAGCACGACGTCCAGGTCGCGCTGCACTCGGACGGCCTGAACGAGTGCCTGTCCGTGGAGGACACCCTCGCGGTCCTGGAGGGCCGTACGATCCACGCCTTCCACATCGAGGGCTGCGGCGGCGGTCACGTCCCCAACGTGCTCAAGATGGCGGGCGTGCCGAACGTCATCGGCTCCTCCACCAACCCCACCCTGCCCTTCGGCCGCGACGCGGTCGCCGAGCACTACGGGATGATCGTCTCCGTCCACGACCTGAAGACCGACCTGCCGGGCGACGCCGCGATGGCGCGCGACCGGATCAGGGCCGGGACGATGGGCGCGGAGGACGTCCTGCACGACCTCGGCGCGATCGGGATCACCTCCTCCGATGCGCAGGGGATGGGAAGGGCCGGCGAGACCGTACGCCGGACCTTCGCCATGGCCGGGAAGATGAAGGCCGAACTCGGCCCGCTGGAAGGCGACGGCGCGCACGACGACAACGCGCGCGTGCTCCGCTACCTGGCGAAGCTCACCATCAACCCGGCGATCGCCCACGGCCTCGCCCACGAGATCGGCTCCGTCGAGGTGGGCAAGCTGGCCGACATCGTGCTGTGGCGGCCCGAGTTCTTCGGCGCCAAGCCCCAGATGGTGCTGAAGTCCGGCTTCCCCGCGTGGGGGGTCGTGGGCGATCCCAACGCCGCCACCGACACCTGCGAACCGCTCGTCCTCGGCCCGCTGTTCGGCGCCCACGGCGCCACCGCCGCCGACCTCTCCGTCGCCTTCGTCGCACGGGCCGCCGTCGACCTCGGCGGGGACGGGCTGCCGACCCGGCGCCGCCGGGTCGCCGTGCGCGGCACCCGGGGCATCGGCCCCGCCGACCTCCTCCTCAACTCCCGCGTCGGCGACGTCCAGGTGGACGACCGCACCGGCCTGGTCTCGCTCGACGGGTCGCCGATCCGCTCCGAGCCGGCCGACTCCGTCTCCCTGAACCGCCTCTACTTCCTCTAGGACCCGCCTCATGACCCCGTACCGCATGCCCGCCGAGTGGACCCCCCACGAGCGCACCTGGATGGCCTGGCCCAGCCCCAACCCCACCTTCACCGACGAGGCGGAGCTGGCCGCCGCGCGCGAGGCGTGGGCCTCCGTCGCCCGCGCCGTGCGCCGCTTCGAACCGGTGACGATGGTGGTCGCCCCCGGCGACGCGGAGGGCGCCCGCGCGCTCCTCGGCGAGGACGTCGAGCTGATCGAGCGCGAACTCGACGACGCCTGGATGCGCGACATCGGCCCCACCTTCGTCACCGACGGCACCTCGCTGGCCGCCGTGGACTGGGTCTTCAACGGCTGGGGCGCCCAGGACTGGGCCCGCTGGGAGCACGACTCCAAGATCGCCCGCCATGTCGCGGACGCGGCGGGCGTCCCCGTCCACGGCAGCCCGCTCGTCAACGAGGGCGGCGGCATCCACGTCGACGGCGAGGGCACCGTCCTCCTCACCGACACCGTCCAGCTCGGCTCCGGCCGCAACCCCGAGTGGACCCGCGAGCAGGTCGAGCGGGAGATCCACGACCGGATCGGCACCAGCAAGGCGATCTGGCTCCCGCACGGCCTCACCGGCGACTACGGCATGTACGGCACCCAGGGCCACGTCGACATCGTCGCCGCCTTCGCCCGCCCCGGCACCGTCCTCGTCCACAGCCAGCAGGACCCGAACCACCCCGACTACGGCCGCTCCCGCCTGTACGCCGACCTCCTGCGCGCCCAGACCGACGCCCAGGGCCGCCCCCTGGAGGTCATCGAGGTCCCCGCCCCCACCGTCCTCAGGGACGAGGAGGGCGACTGGGTCGACTACTCGTACATCAACCACTACCTCTGCAACGGCGCCGTGATCCTCTGCGCCTTCGACGACCCCCACGACGAGCTGGCCGCCGAGATCTTCCGCCGCCTCTTCCCCGACCGGGAGGTCGTCCTCGTCGACGCCCGCACGATCTTCGCGGCCGGAGGCGGCATCCACTGCATCACCCAGCAGCAGCCGTCGGTGTAGAACGTACGAGTGAGTCAGAGCAGCAACCCGCCCTCCGCCCCCCGTCGTCGCAACCAGGCCGCGCCGCCGCGGGAGGACGTCTTCGCGGCGGCCATGGACACCGTGGCCGCGCGCGGTCTCGACGGGCTGACCATGGCCGGGCTGGGGCGCCGGGTGGGGATGAGCAGCGGGCACCTCCTCTACTACTTCCGCACCAAGGACGAGCTGCTGCTCCAGACGCTGGAGTGGAGCGAGGGGCGGCTGGGGGCCGAGCGGGGGGCGCTGCTGTCCGCGCCCGGCAGCGCCAGGGAACGGCTCGACGGGTACGTCGACGTGTACGTGCCCGCGGGGCCGCGCGACCCGCACTGGACGCTCTGGCTGGAGGTCTGGAACCGGTCGCAGAACGCCGCCGAGGACGCCCGGGCCCGCCAGGCCGCCATCGAGGGGGCCTGGCACCGGGACCTCGTCGCGCTCCTCGCCGAGGGCGTCTCGCGGGGGGAGTTCCGGGCCGTGGACCCGGACCGGTTCGCCACCCGGATGCGCGCCCTGCTGGACGGCTACAGCGTGCACGTGGCGGTCGGGCTGCCCGGCACGGGGCGGGCCGAGGTCCTCGCGCAGGTGCGGGAGTTCATCGACGAGTCGCTGATGCCGGGGGAGTGAGGCCCGCCCGCGCCGGCGCCCGCCCGGGCGTCGGGCCCGTGGTCCGCCCGGGCGTCCGACGGGCGGTATTCCGCATCGTGAGATCCGGGTCCGGACCCGCGCGGGCCTGTGGCACACTGCGGGCGTGCTTGCTACCACGATGATTATGGGCAGCAGCGCGCCGGTCCGCAGTGACCGCTGATCCCCGGGACCCCACCCCCGCGGCGGCGGCCACCGTGCCCCAGACCCGCGCGCAGACCTCTCGCACCCGCGAGGGGTTTTTTCGTTTTCCGGCCCCACCCGTGCCGGAGACGGACCGCGCGTGAGAATGGGGGCAAGTGGATCCATACCTTCCGGAGCCACATCCGACAGGAGCCAACACAGTCATGACCACCGAGAACGGCGAGAGCCCCCGTCCGGGCGCCGGCCCGGCCGACGACAGCTTCCACGTCTTCGACACGACGCTCCGCGACGGAGCCCAGCGTGAGGGCATCAACCTCACCGTCGCGGACAAGCTGACCATCGCCCGGCACCTCGACGAGTTCGGCGTCGGCTTCATCGAGGGCGGCTGGCCCGGCGCCAACCCGCGGGACACCGAGTTCTTCGCCCGCGCCCGCCAGGAGATCACCTTCCGGCACGCGCAGCTCGTCGCCTTCGGCGCCACCCGCAGGGCCGGCGGCACCGCCGCCGACGACCCGCAGGTCAAGGCGCTGCTCGACTCCGGCGCCCCGGTGATCACCCTGGTGGCCAAGTCCCACGACCGGCACGTCGAGCTCGCCCTGCGCACCACCCTCGACGAGAACCTGGAGATGGTCCGCGACACCGTCGCCTTCCTGACCTCCCAGGGCCGCCGGGTCTTCGTCGACATGGAGCACTTCTTCGACGGCTACAAGGCCAACCCCGACTACGCCAAGGCCGTGGTCCGCGCCGCGCACGAGGCCGGCGCCGACGTCGTCATCCTCTGCGACACCAACGGCGGCATGCTCCCCGCCCAGATCCAGGCCGTCGTCGCCACCGTCCTCGCCGACACCGGCGCCCGCCTCGGCATCCACGCCCAGGACGACACCGGCTGCGCCGTCGCCAACACCCTCGCCGCCGTCGACGCCGGCGCCACCCACGTCCAGTGCACCGCCAACGGCTACGGCGAGCGGGTCGGCAACGCCAACCTCTTCCCCGTGGTCGCCGCCCTGGAGCTCAAGTACGGCAAGAAGGTCCTGCCCGACGGGGCCCTCGCCGAGATGACCCGCATCTCGCACGCCATCGCCGAGGTCGTCAACCTCACCCCCTCCACCCACCAGCCGTACGTGGGCGTCTCCGCCTTCGCCCACAAGGCCGGCCTGCATGCCTCCGCGATCAAGGTCGACCCCGACCTCTACCAGCACATCGACCCCGAGCTGGTCGGCAACACCATGCGGATGCTCGTCTCCGACATGGCCGGCCGCGCCTCCATCGAGCTCAAGGGCAAGGAGCTGGGCGTCGACCTCGGCGGCGACCGCGCGCTCGTCGCCCGGGTCGTCGAGCGGGTCAAGGAGCGCGAGCTCCAGGGCTACACGTACGAGGCCGCCGACGCCTCCTTCGAGCTGCTGCTGCGGGCCGAGGCCGAGGGCCGGGCCCGCCGCTACTTCCGCACCGAGTCCTGGCGGGCGATCACCGAGAACCGCCCCGACGGCACCCACGCCAACGAGGCCACCGTCAAGCTCTGGGCCAAGGGCGAGCGGATGCTCGCCACCGCCGAGGGCAACGGCCCGGTCAACGCCCTCGACCGGGCGCTGCGGGTCGCCCTGGAGCGGATCTACCCCCAGCTCGCCAAGTTCGAGCTGGTCGACTACAAGGTCCGCATCCTCGAAGGCCGGCACGGCACCGAGTCCACCACCCGCGTCCTCGTCACCACGAGCGACGGCAACAGCGAGTGGTCCACCGTCGGCGTCGGCGAGAACGTGATCGCGGCCTCCTGGCAGGCCCTGGAGGACGCCTTCACCTACGGACTGCTGCGGGCCGGGGTCGACCCCGCCGAGTGAGACCGACGTCCGCCCGACATGTCTAGTTCGATCCCGTTCGGGTAATTTCGAACCATGAAGACCAGGGCGTTCTCGGTGTGGTCGGCCCTCGCCGGGCTGATCCTCCTGCTGCTCCTGGCCCTGGCCCCCGCGTCGGCGGGCGCCAGGGCCACCGGCGTCCCGGACGCGGCCGCCGCCCTGAGACAGGGCCCCGTCTACGTCGACCCGGGCGCCGCCGACCAGCTCTCGGAAGCCGACGCGGCCGCCCTCGCGCAGAAGATCGAGGACGCGGACAAGCCCCTGTTCGTGGCCGTCCTTCCCCAGGGCGCGCAGTACCCGCCGCAGGGCCTCATCGAGAACCTGCGGGCCCAGACCGGCATCGCCGGGGTGTACGCGGTGCGGCTCGGGGACGACTTCGCCGCCAAGGCCGACAGCCGCGTGCTGTCGGCCGGGGCGGTGGAGAACATGGTCGCCACCGCCGACCGGCCCGGCGCCGACGCCGCCACCGAGCTGAACGCCTTCGCCGACCAGGCCCTCTCCGCGATGCGCGGCTCCGCGCCCGCCGCCTGGCCCGGCGGCGCCTCCTCCGACTCCGGCGTCCCGGTCGCCGGACTCGTCACCCTCGGGGCGGTCGCCGCCGTCGGCGGCACGGCCGCCTACGCCGTGGTGCGCGGCCGGCGGAAGCGGAAGGAGGCCGAGGAGCGGGCCGCCCTGGAGAGGCTCCGGGTCGTCGTCGACGAGGACATCACCGCCTTCGGCGAGGAGCTGGAACGGCTCGACTTCCACCCCGCCGAGGCCGGCGCCGACGAGGCGATGCGCGCCGACTACGAGGCCGCCCTGGACTCCTACGACCGGGCGAAGTCCCTGATGGGCGGGGTGCGGCACCCGCACGAGGTCCGCGAGGTCACCCGGGCCCTGGAGGACGGGCGCTACTCGCTCGCGGTGCTGGACGCCCGCCGCGGCTCCCGCCCGCTGCCCGAACGCCGCCCGCCGTGCTTCTTCGACCCGCGCCACGGCCCCTCCACCGAGGACCGGACCTGGATCCCGGCCGGCGGGGTCTCGCGCGAGGTCCCGGTCTGCGCCGCCGACGCGGCCCGCCTGGACGACGGCGAGGACCCGCGCGCCCGCACGGTCGAGACCGACTCCGGCCGCCGTCCCTACTGGGAGGCGGGGCCGGCGTACGGCCCCTGGGCGGGCGGCTACTTCGGCGGCGGAATGCTGCCCGGCCTGCTCGCCGGCACCCTGCTCGGCTCGGCCCTCGCCACCCCCGCCTACGCCGCGGAGTACGGCGGCGGCGACTTCGGGGACTTCGGCGGCGGGGACTTCGGCGGCGGCTTCGGAGGCACCGACTTCGGCGGCGGGGACTACGGGGGAGGCGGTTTCGGCGGCGGCGACTTCGGCGGCGGGGGCGGCTTCGACGGCGGCGGGGGCTTCTGACGCCTCCCGCCGGACCGGCCCCCGCAGCCCCCGTCAGACCAGCGGCTTCACCGACATCAGCAGGTGCCGGTGGCCGCCGGCGTCGCCGTCGGCCAGGAGGGCGCGCTGGCCGGGGCCGAGGAGGTGGAGGCGGACGTCCTCGGCGGTGAAGCGGGTCAGCGCGTCCAGCAGGTAGCCGGGGTTGAAGGCGACCGTCAGCGCGTCCGCGCCGTCGAGGACGGCGGGCAGCCGCTGGGAGGCCACGTCGTCCTCGTGGCCGGCCCGCAGGCGCAGGCCGGTGCGCTCGAAGGCGAGCTGGACCGGGCTGTCGCCCTCGGCGACCACCGCGACCCGCTTCACGGCCTCGACGAGCGCCGCCCGGCCGGTGACCGCGACGGCGTGGTCGCCGAGCGCGAAGAGCTTGTCGTGGCGGGGGAGCCGGCCGTCGAGCAGCCGGGCGGTGGTGCGCAGGCCGGCCCGCTCGAAGCCGACGGAGTGGGCGTCGAGCCCGATCCGGGTCCGGCCCTCGCCCGCGAGGGAGCGGGCGGTCTCGGCGAGCCGGCGGGCCGGGACGACCACGTCGGCGGGCTCGGCGGGGGCCGCGCCGGAGCCCGGGTACCACTCCAGGGTGCGGACCGCGTAGCGGTAGCGGTCGGTGGCGGCCAGGGTCATCACCGGGCCGTCCAGCGCGAGCCGTATCCCGGTGAGGACCGGCAGCGCGTCGTCCCGGCCGGCCGCCGCCGCGACCTGGCCGACCGCCTCGGCGAAGGCGGCCCCGTCGACCTCGCCGAGGACCGGGGGGAGCGCGGGGGCGGCCGGATAGGAGTCGAGCGGCAGGAGCGAGAGGCCGAAGCCGACCTCGCCGGAGGCGACCGAGAGCCGGGCGCCCTCCACGGCCAGCCCGGTCCGCCCCGGCGGCAGCACCTTGCAGATGTCGAGCAGCCGCCGCCCCAGCACCAGTGCCCGGCCCGGGACCGTGGTCTCGGCCTCGGTCTCCACGCGCGCGGAGGCCTCGTGGTCGAGCCCGGAGACGCTCAGCCGGCCGTCGTCGCCGGCCTCCAGGAGCAGTCCGCCGAGCACGGGCGCGGGGGAGCGGGCGGGCAGCACGCGCGCGGCCCACGCGACGGCTTCGGTCAGCGCGGCACTGTCGATGTGGATCTCCATGCCGCCGACGCTAACGGCCGCCTCTGACAACGGCGCCGGCGCGCGGCCCCGTGCCGGGGAACGCCGAGCGCCCGCCGTCCGCGGGGTTCGCGGAGGACGGGCGCGCTCGGGTCCTGGCCCGCCGGGAGGGGCGGGCGGCGGGGTCAGGCGGCGTTCTTGATCGCGGAGATGTCGAAGTTCAGCTTGACCTTGTCGCTGACCATGACGCCGCCGGTCTCCAGGGCCGCGTTCCAGGTGAGGCCCCACTCGGAGCGGAGGATCTCGGCGGAGCCCTCGAAGCCGACGCGCTCGTTGCCGAAGGGGTCGGTGGCCGTGCCGTTGAACTCCAGGTCGATGGAGAGCGGCTTGGTGACGTCCTTGATGGTCAGGTCGCCGGTGATCCGGTACTTGTCGCCGCCCAGGTGGGCCGCCTCGGTGGAGCGGAAGCTCATCAGCGGGAACTGCTCGGCGTCGAAGAAGTCGCCGCTGCGCAGGTGGTTGTCGCGGTCGCCGATGCCGGTGTCGACGGAGGCGATCTTCACGTCGATGGAGGCGCTGGAGGCGGCCGGGTCGCTGCCGTTCAGGGTCAGGGTGCCCTCGTGCTCGCCGAAGGAGCCGCGGACGTTGGTGACCATGGCGTGGCGGACGGTGAAGCCGATGCTGCTGTGGGCGGCGTCGATGGTGTAGTCGCCGGTCAGGGCGGCCAGGGCCGGGTCCACGGGGAGGGTGGCGGTGGTGGTGGCGGACTCGGTGTTCTTGCGGCCGAAGAGACCCATGGCGTGCTCCTTGTCGGGGGGTGTCGTCGAAGGCGAGGAGTTGTTGAACCTTCAACGAGAACGACTGTAACCCCATTCCGTTCAACTTTCAACATTTGGCGCGAGGGTTCCCCCGAACGGCCCGGAGAAGGTGCCGAGGCCCTCTGGCGGACGCGCGTAGAACTGCGGCACCATCTCCCTGCGCGACGAGCACCACCTGCACAGCCGTCCCCCTCCGTCACGGTCCCCAGCAGGAGGCAACCCCCGTGAAGCTCCGTTCCGTCCTCACCGCAGTCGCCCTCGTCCTCGGCGCCCTCTTCGCCCCCGGCTTCGGCGCCCTCACCGCCGCGGGCGAGGCCCACGCGGTCACCAAGATCAGCCACGCCACCGCGAC
>NZ_JBHYPS010000006.1:0-139552 GCF_042746075.1 Streptomyces sp. NPDC058758
GCCGCCGCGAACGGAGCGATCTTCGCCTCCGCCAGCGCACGCACCGACTCCCGGAGCATCTCGTGCTCCTCGGAGGTCCGGTACAGGTCGAAGTCCTTGCCCATGGTCTTGAGCTCCCTGGAAATGCTGGTGGCACCGGACGTCCTCGCGGCACCTGGCTTGTGGCACCCGGAACCGTCCACGGCACCGTATATGGCACTGAGTACCCTCAGCAAAACACACTCAGTGCCATGACGCCAGAGCGCCCCGACGGCGGACTGCCGTCGGGGCGCTCTACGAGACCGAGCGGTTGGTTTTTCCTAACTCTCCGCATCCGCGGTGTCGGCCTCCTCGCGGCGCCGCCGGGACTCCTCGTACTCGGCCGCCAGCCGCCGCGCCCGCTCCTGGGACATGTCGAGCCCGGTCAGCACCGCCGGGGTGCTGATGCTGGGCAGCACGTGCTGGAGCAGCACGACCACGCGATGGGTCAGGTCGTCGCGGTCGCAAACCACCTGTGACATGGTCTGGATGCCCGCGAACGCGCCGGAGAAGAGCTCCGCGGTGTCCAGCACCTTCACGTGGGGCAGGATCTCGCCCCGCGCCTTGGCGACCGTGAGGGCCTCCGCGACCTGGTCCACCCACGCCTGGAACGGCGCCGCGCGGTCCACGCCCGCGGCGCCGCTGTCGAGGGCGAGCGCCACGCTCGCCTGGACGAGCGAGTCGGTCTGCAGCCGGTGGGCGAGGAGGAAGCCCTGGTCCACCAGCTCCTGGAGCTTCACGTCCTGCGGGGTCAGGGGCTCGTCGAGCAGCTGGGCGCCGAGCACTCCGAGGGCGAGTTCTTCCTTGGAAGCAAAGTGGAAATAGAGCGCGCCCTTCGTCACCCCGGCGCGCGCCAGGATTTCTCCGATCGTCGCCCGCTCGTAACCGCGCTCCGCGAAGACCGCCGCCGCCGAATCGAGAATGAGCCGCCGTGTCCTGATCGCCCGCGCTTGCTGCGCCAAGGTGCCTCCTGCTGTCTCGCTGTCCGTGCTCACCCTGTGACGTGAAGCATTGAAAAGAAAACCGGGTTGTACGTATTCTACGCGCGGCCTAACTCGGCGAAGCTCGATGGGTGATGCAAGGGGAGTCATGGATCAGAACTTTCAAGGGCTGTCAACTCCCGTCCCCGGAGAATTCGTTCACCGTGCCGATCCCGCCGACATCCTTCCCGTCGATTGGGCCCGCGTCACGGAGAACCGGTTCTCCGTGACGGCGCGCTGGCCCGCCGCCCACCCGTATTTCGTACCGCGGACGGGGGACCGGTACGACCCGCTCCTGATCGCCGAAACCATGCGACAGGCAACCATGCTGGTCTGCCACGCGGAATTCGGGGTACCCGAGGACGATCAGTTCGTCATGTGGGACCTCGCCTACAGCGCCGACGCCGGGGAACTGGCCCGTGACGGAAGGCCGGCGGAGATCACCGTCGACCTCCTCTGCTCGGACATACGCACCCGGGGGCGCGGACTGCGCGAGATGCGCACCTCCCTCGTCCTGCGCCGCGACGGCCGCCGGATCGCCTCCGGCGGGGGCGGCATCAACTGCACCTCGGCCCCCGCCTACCGCAGGATGCGGGGCGCCAGGCTCGCCGCGGCGGACCGTCCCGTCCCGCTGCTGCCCGCCCTGCCCCCGCACACCGTCGGCCGCGACCGGGAGAAGGACGTGGTCCTCGCCCCCGGCGACACCCCGGACCGCTGGAGGCTGCGGGTGGACACCACCCACCCCACCCTCTTCCGCCGCGCGAACGACCACGTCCCCGGGATGCTCCTGCTGGAAGCCGCCCGCCAGGCCGCCGTGGCCGCCACGGGCGACCCCGCGCTGCTGCCCGTCGGTCTCGACGCCCGTTTCCACCGCTACGCGGAGCTGGACGAGCCCTGCTGGTTCGAGGCCGAGGTCCTGACCGGGTTCGACCGGAACGCCGTCACGGTCCAGATCCTGGCCCACCAGGGCGGCGCCGCCGTCCTCGACTGCACGCTCACCTCGCCGACGCGCGTCCCGGCGGCCTCGCGCACCCCCGCCGTCCTCGCCGCCGGCTGACCGCCCGCCCCGCCCCGCCACCGCCCGCACCGACCGGAAGAACCCATGGGAACCCGCCTCCTCGTCACCGGCGCCACCGGCTTCATCGGCGGCCGGGTCGCCGCCGCGGCCGCGGCCCACCCCGACCTCGACCACGTGCGCCTGCTCGTCCGGAGCCCGGAAGCGGCCGACGCCGCCGCGGCGCGCGCCGCCGGACCCGGCGGACCGGTCGTCGAGACGGTCCGCGGCGACCTCCGCGACGCCGCGAGCCTGCGCCGGGCCTGCGAGGGCGTCGACGCCGTCGTCCACTGCGCCTCCGCGATCGGCGGCGAGGAGGAGGAGCTGCGGTCCGTCAACGAGCACGGCGCCCGGGACCTCGCGGCCGCCGCCGCGCGGGCCGGCGTCCGGCGGATCGTCGCCCTCAGCACCGCCTCGGTGCACGGCCGGGGCCCCTTCCGGGCCGCCGACCCCGCCGGCCTCCCGCTCGCCCCGGGCTCCGCGACCAGCCGGTCCCGGGCCGCGGGGGAGCGGTACGTCCTGGACGCCGGCGGCACCGTGCTCCGGCCCCACCTCGTCTACGGCACCGGGGACCGGCAGGTCGTCCCCGGGCTGCTGAAGCTGCTGGCCGCGCTGCCCGGGCCGCTCGCCGACGCCGGCTCGCTCCACTCGCTCGTCGAGGTGGACAGCCTGGCGGGCGCCCTGCTGGGCGCCGCCCTCTCGCCGGCCACCCGGCCCGGCGCGTACGGCGTGGCCCACCCCGACCCGGTCTCCGACGCCGAACTCCTCGCCGCCGTCGAGCCGCTGCTGCCCGAGGCGGTGCGGGCCGCCCGGGGCCCCGCCGTGGAGCTCGCCGAGGCCCGCGCCCTGCTCGCCGGGAACCCGGTCGCCGCCCACCACCTGGAGCTGTTCGGCGTCGACCACTGGTTCGCCGACGAGCGCCCCTGGACCGATTTCGGCCGCGGCCCGGGCCCCGCCTTCACCGCCGCCTTCCCCCGCCACCTGGCCTGGTACCGGGAACTGCTCGCCGCCCGCGGCTGAGCCCCCCCGCGTCCCGCGGCCCCTTCCGCACCCCCGCACCCACGCACCCACCCACGGCACGAGGCAGGACACATCCCATGGCCCGACTGGCAGGCAGGACCGCGATCGTCACCGGGGCGAGCCGGGGCATCGGGCGGGGGATCGCCGAGCGGCTGGGCCGCGACGGCGCCCTCGTCGCCGTCCACTACGGCAGCGACGAGGGCGCCGCCGCCACCACCGTGGAGTCCGTCGTGGCGGCGGGCGGACGGGCCTTCGCCTTCGGCGCCCGGCTCGACCGCCCCGACGCCGTCGACACCTTCTACGCGGCCCTCGACCGGGGGCTCGCCGGGGCCGGCGCAGGACCCGAGGTCGACATCCTGGTCAACAACGCCGGCGCCAGCGGCTCCGGCCGGCTCCACCAGCTCACCCCCGAGGTCTTCGACCGGCTCTTCGCGGTCAACGTGAAGGCGCCGCTCTTCCTCGTCCAGCGCGGCCTCGACCGCTTCCGGGAGGGCGGCCGGATCGTCAACATCTCCTCGCTGACCTCCCGGCACGCCTATCCCGAGTCCGTCACCTACGCCATGACGAAGGGCGCCCTCGACACCATGACCCTGGCCCTCGCCAAGGAGCTGGGCCCGCGCGGGATCACCGTCAACACGGTCGCCCCCGGCTTCGTCGCCACCGACATGAACGCCCGCCACCGGGCCACCCCGGAGGCCGCGGCGGCGCTCGCCGCCCACGCCGTCCTCGGCCGGATCGGCACCCCCGGCGACATCGCGGACGTCGTCGCCTTCCTGGTCTCCGACGACGCCCGCTGGATCACCGGCCAGTACCTGGAGGCCGGCGGGGGCTCGGGGCTGTGAGGCCCGGTCCGATCCGCGGGAGCACCGCCTAAGGTGGGGGCACCATGACCAGTTTCCGTGAGAGCGTCCGGTCCCTGCTGCGCGAGCAGGTGCTCGACGCCGCCTACGAGCTCGTCGCGGCCGACGGGTGGGGCATGCTGCGCATGACGGCCATCGCCCGGGCCGCGGGGATCAGCCGCCAGACGCTCTACAACGAGTTCGGGTCGAAGGAGGCGATCGGCGGGGCGCTCGTCCAGCGGGAGCTGGAACGGTTCCTCGTGGGGATCCAGGGGGAGCTGGACGCGCACCGGGGGCACCTGGAGCGGGCCGCGCGCGCCGGGGTGGGCTACACGCTCCAGCAGGCCGTCGACAACCCGCTGATCAAGAGCGTGCTGCTGGCCGCGCGCGGCGGCGAGGACGCCGACCTCCTCACGTACCTGACCACGCGCACCGACCCCGTCTTCGGCACCGCGATGGCCCTGCTCGACGCGTACGCGGTCGAGGCCTGGCCCGACGTGGACGAGGAGTCGCGGGGGCTCGCCGTCGAGACCATCGTCCGGCTCACCGTGAGCCACATCGTCCAGCCGGTCGCCGAGCCCGGGGAGTCGGCGCGGCGGATCGCCCGCATCACCGCCCGGGTCGCCTACCCGGGCGGGCCGCCCGAGGTCTGATCAGGCCCCGCCGAGCGGGACGGCCGCCGACAGGACCGTGCCCTCGCCGGGCGCCGACTCGACGGTGAGGGTGCCGCCGAGCTGACGGGCCCGGGTGCGGATGGCCGGGAGGCCGTGGCCGCGCACGCCGTCGCCGTCGCGGGCGGCCGCCGGGTCGAAGCCCCGGCCGTCGTCGGCGACGTCGAGGACGACCTGGTCGTCGAGGTAGGTGAGGGTGAGCGCGGCGGTACGGGCGTCCGCGTGCTCCCGCACGTTCGCCAGCGCGCCCTGCGCGATCCGCAGGAGCGCCGACTGGACCCGGTCGGGCAGCCGCCGGGCGGGGGCGCCCTCGATGTGGCAGCGGACGGCGAGGCCGTCCGTGGACTCCCGCCGGGCCAGGGTGCGCAGGGCCTCGTCCAGGCCGCCGCCGCCGGCGAGGTCGGCGGGGGCGAGGTCGTGGACGAAGCGGCGGGCCTCGGTGAGGTTGTGCTCGGCGATCGCGGTCGCGGCGCGCACGTGCCGGTGGGCCGTGTCGGGGTCCGACCGCCAGGTGCGGTCGGCGGCCTGGAGCAGCATCTGCTGGCTGGACAGGCCCTGGGCGAGGGTGTCGTGGATCTCCATGGAGAGCCGCTGCCGCTCGGCGAGGGTGCCCTCGCGCCGCTCTGTGGCGGCGAGTTCGCGGCGGGTGCGGACGAGGTCCGCGATGAGCGCGCGCTGCCGCCGGGTCTGCTGGTCCATGCGGACGAAGACGGCGACGCAGATGGCGGCGACGGCGGGCGGGGCGAGCAGGAGGTCGAACTCGAAGCGCCCGGCCAGCCGCAGCTGGGCGGTGACCGAGACGACCGTGAGCAGTCCGACGAAGCCCGCCGCCACCGGCGGCCGCAGGTGGCGCAGCCCGAGGTAGAAGAGGGGGATCGAGCACCAGGCGAAGCTCGGCGCCAGGAAGACCAGCGCGATCCAGACGCCCGAGCAGGCCCCGAGCCACAGGTGCCGGCGGGTCCGGTCGGGGGAGAGCGCGGGCTCGGCCACGTACAGCGCGGCGAGGGCGGCGGCGAAGGTGACCACCCAGGGGGCGATCCCCTCGCCGGTGTGCCGCATGAGGAAGCGGGTCAGCGAGGAGCCGAGCAGCAGGAAGAAGCCCGCGTGCAGCAGGACCCGGAACCAGCGGGCCTCGTCGTCCGCCGCCCGCGCCTCCTCCTCCGGGCCCGCCCCCTCCGTGCCGTCCCACCGCGCCATGCCGTGCCGTACCTCTCCGCCCGCTGATCGGATGAACGGAGCAAACCTCTCATATCCCCAGGCCGGGGCGCGCTCGGCCCGGCGTGGGCGCGCGGACCGCGGGCGGGTCGCACCCGCTCCCCCTACAGCCAGCCGTTGCGCCGGAAGCCCCGGTGGATGACGTAGCAGGCCACCGCGATCACCCCGAGGACCACCGGGTAGCCGTAGGTCCAGCGCAGCTCCGGCATGTGCTCGAAGTTCATGCCGTAGACCCCGCACACCATCGTCGGCACGGCGACGATCGCGGCCCAGGCGGTGATCTTCCGCATGTCCTCGTTCTGCGCGACGGTGACCTGCGCCAGATGGGCCTGGAGCACCGAGTCGAGCAGGGTGTCGTAGGAGGCGACCTGCTCGGTCACCCGCGCGAGGTGGTCGGTGACGTCCCGGAAGTACGCCCGGATCTCCGGGTCCACCAGCGGCATGGGCCGCGTGGCGAGCGCCGTCAGCGGGCGGGCCAGCGGGGCGACGGCCCGGCGCAGTTCCAGCAGCTCCCGCTTGAGCTGGTAGATCCGTCCCGCGTCGCGCCGGTCCGTCCGGTCGGAGAAGACGGCGTTCTCGATCGCGTCGAGGTCGGTCTGCACCGAGTCCGCGACGGCGAGGTAGTCGTCCACCACGTGGTCCGCCATCGCGTGCAGCACCGCAGAGGGACCCTTGGCCAGCTGCTCGGGCACCGCCTCCAGGGCCTCGCGCAGCGGCCCGAGGGAGCCGTGCCCGCCGTGCCGGATGGTGATCACGAAGTCGGGCCCGACGAAGGCCATCAGCTCGCCGGTGTCCACCACCTCGCTGGTGGCGGTCAGCTCCTCGTGCTCGACGTACCGGACCGTCTTCAGGACGGCGAACAGCACGCCGTCGTACTCCTCGACCTTCGGCCGCTGATGGGCGTGGACGGCGTCCTCGACCGCCAGCGGGTGCAGGCCGAAGAGCTCGGCGAGCACCGTCAGCTCCTTCTCCGTCGGCTCGTGCAGGCCGATCCACACGAAGCCGTCCCCGGTGCGGCGGACCTGCCGCAGCGCGTCCTCCGCCGTCGTGCCGCGGACCGTCCGGCGCACCCCGTCGACGTACACCACGCAGTTGACGACCGCGCTGCCGAGCGGCGAGCGCGCCGGATGGCTCAGGTCCACCGTCCGCCGGTAGGTCCGGCGGACGGCGGTGCGCAGGCGCTGGATGACGGACACGGCGGTACTCCTTCGGCAGACCGGGGGCCAGTGTGCCACCGCCCGGGGCCGGGGATCAGCCCCTGGCGGGAGGTGCGCCGAGGACCCGGTCGAGGTACGGGTTGGAGAGCACCCCGGACGGGTCGAGGGAGTCCCGGAGGGCCACGAAGTCGTCGAACCGCTCGTAGCGGGGACGCAGCTCGTCCGCGCCGAGGCCGTGCATCTTGCCCCAGTGCGGCCGGCCGCCGTAGGAGCCGAGGATCCGCCCGCAGGCGTCGAAGTACCGGCGGTACGGCATCCGGTGGTACTGGTGGAAGGCGATGTAGCAGCTCTCCCGGCCCTGCGCGGTGGAGAGCCAGACGTCGTCGGCGGCCGTGAAGCGGACCTCCAGGGGGAACGACACCGGCTCCCCGTGGGCGTCGACCCACGCGCGCAGCTCCCGCAGCGCCTCGGCCGCGTGCTCGCGCGGGATCGCGAACTCGCCCTCGTGGAAGCGGACGTCGCGCGCCGAGGCGAAGACGCGGTACGCGTGGTCGGTCCAGCTCCGGGAGGACATCGCGCGCGCGGCGAAGCGGGTGATCGGCGGCACCAGACGGGGCACGCGGGTGCCGAGCCGGTTCAGCGCCTCGAAGCCCGGACCGCTCACGGCCTCGTCGAGACGGCGGGAGAACGCGCCGACGGGGGAGAGGGGGGTGTCGCCTGGGAGCCGGCGGAAGCGGCGGGTGAGCGTGGTCTCGCTGTGCGGGAACCAGAAGAACTCGAAGTGGTCGTTCTCCTCGACCAGTTCATCGATCCGGCCGAGGGTCTCCGCGACCGGCATGGACGCGTCCCGGGCGTGCAGGGCGTAGAGCGGGACGGTCTGGAGGGTGACCCTGGTGATGATCCCGAGCGCCCCGAGCCCGACCCGGGCCGCCGCGAACAGCTCGGGCCGCTCCTGCGGCGAACAGACCGTCACCGACCCGTCGGCGAGGACGAGTTCGAGCGCGCGCACCTGGGTGGCGATGCCGCCGAAGCGGACGCCGGAGCCGTGGGTGCCGGTGGAGATCGCGCCGGAGACCGTCTGCCGGTCGATGTCGCCCATGTTCTCCAGCGCGAGGCCGTGCGAGGCGAGCAGCGGGTTCAGCTTCCACAGCGGCATGCCCGCGCCGACGGTGACGAGCCCGGTCTCCGGGTCGACCGCGTCCACCGCGTCGAGCAGGTCGAGGCGGAGCTGGACGTCCGGTGCGACGGCGACGCCGCTGAAGGAGTGGCCCGAGCCGACCCCCTTGACCCGCAGCCCGTCCCGCACCGCGTCCTTGACGGCCGCCGCGACGGCCCCGGTGTCCGCCGGGCGCAGCACCCGCCGGGGGCGGGCCTCCTCGTTCCCGGCCCAGTTGCGCCAGACGGTGTCCGTGCCGTGCTCGCTGCTGCTCATGCCGGGCGGTCCCTTCGGGTCGGCGGGCGGTGGTCCTGGGTTACCGCCGGTTCTCGTTGTCCGGAAGGGTGGACTTGGACGTCCGTCCAAGTCAAGGGTCCCGGAGGGTTGACTTGGACGGGCGACCAAGAGACCGTGACGGCGTCGCCACCGGTCCCGGAGAAGCCCGCGCCTTCCCCGACGAGGTCACGAAAGGCCGCCCACCATGGCAAGCGCCCGCCCCGACGCCGCAGCGGCCGCAGCCGCCGCGCCCGCCCCGCGCCCCGCCGGCTTCGCCGACCTGGAGAAGGCGACCGCCGGACTCCAGCCGCCCTTCGCCGTCGTCGACCTCGGCGCCCTGCGCGCCAACGCCGCCCAGATGGCCCGCCGCGCCGGCGGCAAGCCCATCCGCCTCGCCAGCAAGTCGCTCCGCTGCCGCGCCCTCATCGGCGAGGTCCTGGACCGCCCCGGCTTCTCCGGCGTCCTCGCCTTCACCCTCCCCGAGGCCCTCTGGCTCGCCGCCCACGACCCCGCCGCCGACGTCCTCGTCGGCTACCCCACCGCCGACACCGACGCGCTGCGCCGCCTCGCCGCCGACGAGGACGCCGCCGCCCGGGTCACCGTCATGGTCGACTCGCTCGAACAGCTCGACCTCCTCACCGCCGCGATCGGCCCCTCCGGCCCGCCGGTGCGCGTCTGCCTCGACCTCGACGCCTCCCTCCGGCTGCTCGGCGGCCGGGTCCACCTCGGCATGCGCCGCTCACCGCTGCACGCGCCCGGCCAGGCGGCGGCCCTGGCCCGCGCCGTCGTCGCCCGCCCGCGCCTGCGGCTCGTCGGCGTGATGGCGTACGAGGGGCAGATCGCCGGCGTCGGCGACGACCAGCCGGCCCAGCCGCGCCCGATGCGCACCGCCGTCCGCGCCGTCCAGCGGCTCTCCGCCCGCGAGCTGCGCGCCCGCCGCGCCGCCGCCGTCCGCGCCGTCCGCGAGGTGGCCCCGCTGGAGTTCGTCAACGGCGGCGGCACCGGCAGCCTGGAGACCACCTCCGCCGAAGAGGCCGTCACCGAACTCGGCGCCGGCTCCGGGATCTACGCCCCCGCCCTCTTCGACCACTACCGGGGCTTCGCCCCGCTGCCCGCCGCCTACTTCGCGCTGGCCGTCGTGCGCCGCCCGGCCCCGGGCCACGTCACCGTCCTCGGCGGCGGCTGGACCGCCTCCGGCGCCCCCGGCCCCGACCGGCTCCCCGTCCCCGTCCACCCGGCCGGCCTGCGGCTGCTCGGCGCCGAGGGGGCGGGAGAGGTGCAGACCCCGCTCGCCGGACCCGCCGCCGACAGCCTCCGGATCGGCGACCGCGTCTGGTTCCGGCACGCCAAGGCGGGCGAGCTGTGCGAGCGCGTCGACACCCTCCACCTCGTCGAGCACGACCGGGTCGTCGACGCCGTCCCCACCTACCGCGGCGAGGGCATGGCCTTCCTGTAGCGGCTCCGGGGCGCGCCCGCCCCTTCCCGTCGCCGGGCCCCCGGGCCGCCCGCCGCGGTACGGTGACCCGGCCCCGCGCCCCGACCGCACCCCCGTCCCGAGGAGCCCGCCCCATGCCCCGACTCTCCGCCGCCGAGCGCCGCGAGCAGCTGGCGGAGGCGGCGATCCGGGTCATGATCCGCGACGGCGTCGCCGAGACCACCACCCGCGCCGTGGTCGCCGAGGCGGGGGTGCCGCTCGGCGCCTTCCACTACTGCTTCCGCTCCAAGGAGGAGCTCCTCCAGACCGTCATCGAGCGGATCATGGAACGGAACCTCCCGCCGGCCGGCCTCGCGCACGCGGCGGGCGCCACGCCCTTCGAGCGGATCCGCACGGTCCTCCACGCCTACTGGGAGCAGGTCCTGGCCCGCCCGGCCGAGCACCTGGTCACGTACGAGGTCACCCAGTACGCGCTCCGCCGGCCGGGCCTGGCCGACCTGGCCCGCCGCCAGTACCGGCACTACCTGGACGTGAACCGCGCCCACCTGGAGTCGATGGCCCGGGCGGCCGGCCTCGCCTGGACCGTGGACCCGGCGGTCCTCGCCCGTCACGGCCTCGGCGTCCTCGACGGGCTCACCCTCGCCTGGCTGGTCGACCGCGACGACGCGCAGGCACTGGCCGCGCTCGACGAGTACGCCCGCTACCTGGCCTCGGTCGCCGCACCGCTCCCCGCGCCCGGGGAACCGGGGGCCTGAGGACCTGCCGTCCGGGCAACCAGGGGCCCGAGGGCCCGCTGTCCGGGACGGGACGGGCCGGGCGGCGCGGGGCCGCCGGTCAGCGGTCCTCGGCGGCGGCCGGCGTCTCCTTGACCGTGTAGGTGGCCGCCGGCTCCCGGCGGGCCCCGTCGGCCTTCATCTCCCGCGCCTCCGCCTTGAGGATCCGGGACGCCTTGCCGGCGTTGCGCGCCAGCTCCGGCAGCTTCTTCGCGCCGACCACCAGGGCGACGACGACCAGCAGGATCGCGATCTCGCTCAGACCGAACATGGGGGCACTCCTGGCGGGGTCGGGCGGGGCGGACGGGCCGGGTCCCGGCGGGGCCGGACCCGGCCAATCTACAGGGACGTAGAAGGACCGGGTAGGGTCGCCCCCCCGAACGATGAACGGCACCCGGGTGGCCCGGACGAGCGGCCGGGAACGGGAAGGCGGACGACGGATGAAGAAGCGGGACGCCGAGGGGGCGGAGCCCGCCGGGGCGGTGCGCCGGCGCGGCCAGGGCGAGCTGGAGGCACAGGTCCTCGCGGCGGTGCGCGCCGCCGGGGGGCCGGTCACCGCCGGCCTGGTGCGGGAACGGCTCGGCGGCGGACTCGCCTACACCACCGTCATCACCATCCTCACCCGCCTCCACGCCAAGGGCGCCGTCGCCCGCGAACGCGCCGGCCGCTCCTTCGAGTGGACCGCCGTCGCCGACGAGGCCGGGCTCGCCGCCCTCCGCATGCGCAGGCTGCTCGACGGCGAGGGCGACCGGGAGGCCGTCCTCACCCGCTTCGTCACCACCCTGCCCGCCTCCGACGAACAGCTCCTGAGGGACCTGCTCGCCCGCGTGGAGGCGGAGGACGCGGCGGAGGGGGACCGGCCGGCGGGGGAGGGCTGACGCCGTGGGGGTCTTCGTCTTCCTGCCGCTCGTGCTGCCGCTGACGGCCTGGCCCGTCGCCCGCCTGGCCGAACACCACCTCCACCCGCGCACCGCGACCCGCCTGCTGACCGCCGTCGCCGCCGTGCTCGCCGTGTGCAGCACGCTCTGCCTCGCCCTCCTCATGGTCGTCGGCACCGCCCAGCTGCCCGGCAACCCGCTCCCGGACGCCTGGTCGGACCCGGAGGTGCGGGCCGCCCTGCCGTACGACGAACTCGCGGGCCGGGCGGCGATCCCCGCGCTCCTCGCGCTGGTCGCGGTCTGCGCCCGGGTGCTGCTGCGCCACCTGCGCGTCCGCCGGCGGGCAGCCCGCGCCCTCGCCGGGCTGCCGGACACCCCGGTCGCGGTCCTGCCGGACCCGGAGCCGTACGCGTACGCCCTCCCGGCCGCCGCGCGCCGCGGCCGGGGCCGGGTGGTGGTCAGCCGGGGCATGCTCGCCCGGCTGGGCCCCGCCGAACGGCGGGCCCTCTTCGCCCACGAACGGGCCCACCTGGCCGGCCGGCACGACCGGCTGCTGCTCGTCGCCCGGCTGGCCGCCGCCGCCAACCCCTTCCTGCGCCCGCTGCGCACGGCCGTCGCCTACTCCGCCGAGCGCTGGGCGGACGAGGAGGCGGCGGGACGGGTCGGCAGCCGGCGGGTGGTGGCGCGGGCCATCGGCCGGGCGGCCCTGGCCTCCGGCGGCGCGGGCCCCGCGACCCTGCCGGCCTTCGCCGTCGCGGGACCCGTGCCCCGCCGGGTCGCGGCCCTCCTCGCGCCGCCGCCCCCGGCCCCCCGCGCCTGCCCGCCGCTCTTCACCGCCGTCGGCCTCGCCCTGTGGGGCGCCGTCTTCGGCGTGGCCGTCTCGGCCCTCTCCTCCGCCAACTCGGCGGTCACCCTCTACGCCGTCCTCAGGGCCGCGACCCCGCTCTAGGGAGGCCCCGCCGGGCCGGGCCGGTTCGTTGCGGCGGACGCGCCCCGGCCACGGGGCCGGCGGGAAAACCGGTGGGGCGGGGCGGCGGGGGCGTCTAGGCTCGGCCGCATGTGTTCCGTCATCCAGAACTTCCGGGCGATCCGGCTCCGTTCCGCGCGCTGACCGCGGTTCCGGCCCCTCACGCGGGCGCGCGCTCCGGCGCGTGCCCCGTCGCCCCGTGCCCGTGCGCCGTCGTGTCACGGGCCGCCCCGGCGTCCGCCGGTCCCGAGGTCCACGTGTCCACCGTTACGCCTCAGGATGACGAGGAACCCCTCATGCGCATCGACGCGCGCCCCACCTTCGTGTTCGTGCACGGCGGCTCCAGCAACGCCCGTGCCTGGATCCCGCTCCGGAACGAGCTGGCCCTGCGCGGCCGGCGCTCGTACGCCGTCGACCTGCCCGGTCACGGCGACTCGGCCACCGGCCCCGCCGCCTACCACGGGCACGGCCGCGACCGCGAGACCGCCCTGGCCCGCGAGAGCTCACCGATGGACGGCGTCACCCTCGCCGACAACGTCCGGCACGTCGTCGGCGTGCTGCGCCGGCTCGCCGCGCACGGTCCGGTCGTCCTCGCCGCCAACAGCCTCGGCGGCCTCACCCTCACCGCCGTCGTCAACGCCGCCCCGGACCTCGTCCACCGCGCCGTCTACCTGTCGGCGCTCTGCCTCGCCGATCCGGCGATGCTCACCGAGCCGTGGGGCGTCGTCGACGAGAGCCTGCTCGACGCGGCCGTCGCCCGGATCGCCGTCCCGTACGGGGCGCCGGGCGGCGACCCCGGCGTCGTCCGCCTCGACTGGCGCCGCGCCCACGCCGACCCCGAGACCTTCGCCGCGCTCAAGGCCGCCGTCATGGCCGACGCCCCCGACCCCCTCTTCCGGCACTTCCTCGACTCCCTCGACGCGGACGAGAACCACGGCGTCATGGAACCCGCCGCGGTGATCCGCCCCGAGGCGTGGCGCCGCGTGCCCCACACCTACGTCCGCCTCGCGGCCGACCGCAGCCTCACCCCGGCCGTGCAGGACCACATGATCAGCGCGGCCGACGCCCTCACCCCCGACCGCCCCTTCGACGTCCACACCCTGCCCACCTCGCACGTCGGCTACGTCAGCCGGCCCGCGCTCTTCGCCGACCTGCTCACCCGGCTGAACTGACCCCGGCCCGCCCGACCGGGCCGGGCCCCGCCGGCCCGGTCGTCCCCGTGACCGCCGTACTCCCCGCGGCGGTCGACGGGGCGTTGGGCGGGGTCACCCGATGGGGTGTACTCGTGCCGTGCGCCGGGGGCGTGCGCCCGTGGGACGGTCCGGGGCGGGTGCGCCGGGTGCCTAGACTCCGCGCCCATGTCGCTCTGGCTGCTCAACCACCTCAGCTCCTTCTCCCTGGCCGTCGTCCTCGTCGGCGGGACGGTCGCGTTCGCCGTCGCGGGCAGCGTGCTGCTCCGCCGCCGCCATCCGTCGCTCGCCGACGGGGAGCACAACGACATGGTCGGCGTCACCCTCGGGATGTTCGGCGCGATCTACGGGATCATCCTCGCGTTCGTCATCGTCACCCTCTGGACCCAGCTGGAGAGCACCCAGACGATCGTCGCCGCCGAGGCCACCGACCTCGCCCTCATCGCCCGGGACGCCGCCGCCTTCCCGCCGCCCGTCCGCGCCGACCTCGACACCGCCCTGAGCGACTACGTCCACACCGTCGTCGAGCGGCAGTGGCCCCTGATGCGGGAGGGACGGCCGCAGTACGGCGCCACCGAGCGCAGCCTCGTGAAGGCCTTCGAGGTGCTCCAGGCCTACGACCCGAGGACCCCGCGCGAGGAGGTCTTCTACGAGGAGGCGGTCGGCCACCTCAACGACGTCGCCGCCCAGCGCCGCGCCCGGATCACCATGGCCCAGCAGGAACTGCCCCCGCTGCTCCAGGTGCTGGCCTTCGGCGGCGCACTCGTCCTCGTCCCGCTGACCTTCCTGTACGGGATGCGGCGGCTGCGGATCCAGGTGCTGTTCGTCGCCTCGGTCGCCGCGCTGATCGGCTTCAGCCTGCTGCTCGTGCTGGTCCTGGACCGGCCCTTCGCCGGGGAGCTGAGCGTCAGTCCCGCCCCGTTCAGGGAAGGCGCGCTCGCCCGCTACTGGGGGCCGTGAAGGGCCCCGTCCGGGTGTCGCCGAGTGGCCGGGCGGCCGCCGGTGCCGTCTCATGGCGGGGAGCGTCCGCGCGGGCGGCGGGCCTCCCGCACGCGGCGGGGAGACCGGCGAGGCGGGGCGGGAGGCGCGATGTCGTGGAAGCAGCGGGTGCGGAGCCTCCGGGCCGGCGCCGAACGGCGCTTCCCGGTCGTGACCGAGCTGACCGAGCGGCTCGTCGACAGCAGCCTCCTCGACGCCGGCACCCGCCTCGCCGCCCAGGCCTTCCTCGCCGCCGTCCCGCTCCTCTTCGCCGTCGCCGCCTTCGCCCCCGCCTCCGTCCGCGATCAGCTCCGCGAGTCCCTGCGCTCCGTCTTCGGCCTCACCGGAGCCTCCGCCCAGGAGCTCCAGAAGGTCCTCGACCAGTCCGCCGCCGAGGAAGTGCGGGAGACCACCGGAGCCGTCGGCGCCCTGATCGCCCTGATCTCCGCCACCAGTTTCAGCCGCGCCATGGCCCGCGTCTGCGAGCGCGCCTGGGGCCTGCCGAAGGCCGGCACCCGGATCGCCGCCTGGCGGTGGGCGGTCTGGCTGCTCGCCCTGCTCCTCGTCGTCTTCCTCCAGGCGCCGATCCGCGACGGCTTCGGCGCCGGCGGCTGGCTCGGCCTCCCGCTCCTCTTCGTCGTCTCCACCGGCGTCTGGCTCTGGACCCAGCACCTGCTGCTCGCCAAGCGCGTGCCCTGGCTGCCGCTGCTGCCCGGCGCCCTGCTGGGCGCCTTCGCCTCCACCGTGCTCGGCGTCACCGCCCGCCTCTACATGCCCGGCGCGCTCAACCGGGCCCTCGCCGAGTACGGCTCCCTCGGCCTGGTCCTCACCCTGCTGTCCTGGCTCATCGTCGTCTGCGCCGCCCTGACCTTCGCCTTCACCATCGGAGCCGTGCTCGCCCGCGAACCCCCGCTCCGCGACCTCCTCGGCACCGGCCGGATCCACCCGGCGGGCGCCGCTCCGGCTGCGCCGCGGGAGAGGGCGCCCGACGGGTGACGTCAGGCCCCGGGCCGGCCGCCCGCGCGCGCGGTGCTGTCCCCCGGGACCAGGGTGGGCAGCAGCGGCCGGGGGCGGCCGCCGGGCGGGGCGGCGGCGCCGAGGGCGAGGTCGACGGCCTGACGGGCCATCTCCCGCTTGGGGAGGACCACGCTGGTGAGGGCGGTGCCGGAGAGGAGGCCGGCGGGGGTGTCGTCGTGGGCGACCACGGACAGGTCGTCGGGGACGGTGCGGCCGAGCGACCGGGCGGCCTCCACCGCGGCGACCGCCAGGACGTCGTGGGTGGCGAAGAGCGCCGTGGTGTCCGGCCGGTCCCGCAGGGCGTCGAGCGCCGCCACGAGACCCCCGCGGAAGGTGGGTTCGGCCGCCGTGCGCACGGCGTCGGCCGGCAGCGCGACGCCGTCCTCGCGGAAGGCCCGCAGGAAGCCGGCCGCGCGGACGGCGTGCGCGGGGCTCGCGAGGACGAGGGCCCGCTCGTGCCCGAGCGCCCGCAGGTGCCGGCCGGCGAGGTGGCCGCCGTGCTCGTAGTCGACGGTGACGACCGGGAAGCCGTCCGGCAGGGCCGCCTCCCAGGCGCACAGCACCACGGGGAAGCGGGCGTCCGCGAGCAGCGGCAGATGGCCGGTCAGGTCCTGGTCCCCGGCGATCAGCAGGGCGTCCACGGAGCGGCTGGCGAGCGCGGTCAGATGGCGCCGGGCCCGCTCCCCGTCGAGGCGGGTGGTGCACAGCAGCAGCCGGTACCCGCGCTCCTCCAGGGCGTCCTCGACCTCCTCGACCACGTCCGCGTAGAACGGCGCCGAGACGGTCGGCACGAAGAGGCCGACGGTGCGGCTGCTGCCGGTGGCGAGGGAGCGGGCCACCAGATTGGGGACGTAGCCGAGTTCGGCGATCGCGGCGCGGACCCGCGCCTCCGTCGCCGGGCGCACCGCCACCCGTCCCGTGACGACGTTCGAGACGGTCTGCTTGGTGACGCCCGCCCGCTCCGCCACGTCCTGCATGGTGACCATGACGCCCCCGTCGTACCCGCCCCGCCCGCCGTTCCCGCTCGGCTCGCAACGTAACCGGGCCCCCACCTGCGGTCAAGGCGCCGGTGGCCGCGCCCCGAGGGCCGTCCGGACGGTCAACTCCCTTGCGGAACAAGGGATCCGGCGGAGTCGCCCCTCTTGTTTTACCGGTCAAATGCGCTCTAGGGTCCGTGCCACCAGCGCCCGGCTCCGCCACCCAGGGAGTACCCGTGCACCTTCCGCGCAGCAGATTCGTGAGCACGCTCGCCGCGGCGGCCCTCGCCGTGACCGGCGGCTCGGCCCTCGCCGCCGCCCCACCGGCCGCGGTCGCCCCGGAGACCACCGCCACCACCGCCGCCTACACCGTCACCGTCGGCGCCAAGGGCACGTGGAACCGCCCCGACGACACCCCCGCCAGCCCGTACGTCGACAAGGACGGCACCTTCTACTACCAGCAGGCCCACGCCCTGTACGGGGCGAACGACCCCCGCAAGTGGACCTTCTACACCGGCACCGACTTCGATTCCGCCAACCGCTCCGCCGCCATCAGCGACGCCGTGAACCCGGCGAACCCCGCCGACCGCAACGACGACACCACCTGGCGCTGCAACAACAGCCCCACCGGCGTGGAGTCCACCCCCGCCCCGGCCGGCAGCGGCTACGCCCACCGCAACTACTGCGACCTGACCGGCCTGTGGGTCGACCCGGACACCGGCGACTGGTACGGCCTCGTCCACAACGAGTTCACCCCGCAGCCCTTCGCCGACGGCGTCCACTACGACGGCATCGACTACGCGGTCTCGAAGGACCAGGGCCGGACGTGGACCGTCAAGGACCACGTCATCACCTCGCCGTACAGCACGAAGCGCGGCGACACCGCCGCCTTCCCCCAGCAGACCTACCACTACGGCACCGGCGACCCCCGGCTCTTCGCCGACACCGCCTCCGGCTACTTCTACGCCTTCTACGGCTCCCGGATCGTCAACAAGGGCGGCGGCTGGGCCGCCTTCTACGGCCACGTCGCCCGCGCCCCGATCTCCGGCAAGATGGCGCCCGGCACCTGGCGCAAGTGGTACGACGGCGCCTGGTCCCAGCCCGGCGTCGGCGGCCGCGAGTCCACCATGGTCCCGGTCGGCTCCGGCTCCACCACCGGCTACGTGCCGCCCGCGAAGGAGTACGACCCGGCGAACGGCGGCTCCGTGGCCCAGCAGGTCGCGGCCGGCCTGACCCCCGCCACCTCCCCGCTCTTCGTCATGGACATCACCTACAACGCCCACCTCGGCCTGTACGTCGGCGAGCCGCAGGCCGTCGACCAGAGCGGCAACGCCCCGCAGGAGCTGTACGCCACCGCCGACCTCACCACCCAGAAGTGGTTCCGCCTCGGCGACACCGGCTCCTACCGGACCGCGTCCTGGTACCGCTGGTTCCTCGACAGCGGCAGCAGGACCGGCTCGGGGATCGTCGGCAAGGACTTTCGCGCCTACTGCTCCTTCGGCTGCTCCGGCGGCGCGAGCGGCGAGTACGTCAACCTGAGCATCGGGACGAACGAGCCCGCCGCCCCGGTCGACACCGGCCGCGCCTACCGGATCGGCGCCGGCGGCCGCGTCCTCGCCCAGGTGTCCGGCGGCTCCGCCACCACGTCCACGGCGGCCCCCACCGGCTCGGCGCTGGAGCACTGGACCTTCACCGCGAAGGGCGACGGCTCCTACCGCATCGCCAACGCCGCCACCGGCGGCCTCCTCGGCGTCGCCTCCACCGGCGCCGCCACGCGCGCGTGGGGCACGAAACCGACGGTCACGGCGGCGGCCTCCGGCGTCGGACAGGACTGGTGGGTCGTCCCCGGCGCCTCCGCCGCCGACAACGCCCCCACCGGCACCGTCAAGCTGGTCAACCGGCACAGCGGCCTCGTCCTCGGCCTCTCCGCCGCCCCCGGCCGGCCGGCCGAGACCACCCCCGCCCGCAGCTGGACCGACACCACCGGCAGCCCGGTCGGCGGCGGCCGCACGGCCGCCGAGCAGTCCCTCTCCCTCACCCCGGTCGGCGACGCCCCGCGGACCGTCACCCTCACCACCGGGGGCAAGGCCCTCGACGTCCCCGACAGCAGCACCGCCGACGGCACCGGGCTCGTCACCTGGACCCCGAACGGCGGCGCCAACCAGAAGTGGACCCTGACCCGGCAGACCGACGGCGCCTACGAGCTGCGCAGCGCCTCCTCCGGCAAGTGCGCCGACGTCGAGAACGGCTCCATCGCCGCCGGCGCCCGGATCGTCCAGTGGACCTGCCACGGCGGCGCCAACCAGCGGTGGACCCTCACCGCGCTCCCCGACGGCACCTCCACCCTCGCCTCCGTCCGCAGCGGCCTCCTCCTGACCACTGCGTCCTCGGGGAACGGGGCCCAGGTCACCCAGCAGCCGGACACCGGGACCACCCGCCAGCGCTGGACGATCGGCTGAGACGGGGGCTCAGAGGACGACGACCGTCGTCTCCGTCGCCTTCACGCTCGTCCACACGGACACCCCGTCGGCCAGGCCCAGCTCGGCCGCGGCCCGCGGGGTGATCTCGGCGACCAGGTCGGGCGCCTCGGCGGAGGTGACCAGGACCCGCAGCCGGCTGCCGCTGGCGGTGATCTCCCGTACGGTCCCGGGCCAGACGTTCCGGGGGCTGCCGGCGGGCCGCTCGCGGTGCACGGACACCGCCTCGGGCGCGACGATCGCCAGCGCCGGGGTGCCCGGCGGCGGGGGCTCGGCCGCGACCAGGGTGCCGCCGCCGTCGAGGGCGAGCCCCTCGGGGGTGGCGGTGCCGGGCCAGGCGTTGCGGCCGAGCATCCGGGCCACCCAGGGGGAGCGGGGGTGCCGGGTGACCTCGGTGGGCGAGGCGTCCTGGAGGGCTCGGCCCCCGTCCAGGACGAGGACCCGGTCGGCCAGCGAGACCGCCTCCACCGGGTCGTGGGTGACGAGCAGGCAGACGCCGCCGAAGCCGGCCAGATGGGTGCGCAGCGTGTGCCGGACGTGGGCCCGGGTCGTCTGGTCGAGCGCGGCGAGCGGTTCGTCGAGGACCAGCAGCCGGGGCCGGGCGGCGAGCGCCCGGGCCAGTGCCACGCGCTGCGCCTGGCCGCCGGAGAGCTGCGCGGGCCTGCGGTGGGCGAGGTGGCCGACGCCGAGCCGGTCGAGCCACGCCCGGGCCTCGCGGCGGGCCCCGGCGCGCGGGACGCCCTGGGCGCGGAGCCCGTAGGCGGTGTTGGCGAGGGCCGTCAGGTGCGGGAAGAGGGCACCGTCCTGCGGCACCCAGGCGACCCGGCGCCGGTGCGGCGGCAGGGCCGTGACGTCCGTGCCGCCGAGGGTGAGCGTCGCGTGCGCCCGGGGGGTGAGGCCCAGCAGGGCGCGCAGCAGGGTGGTCTTCCCGGCGCCGTTGGGTCCGACGACGGCGATGGTGGTGCCGGGGTCGGCGTCGAGGGTGAGGGCGGTGAAGCCGGTGACCTCGGCGTGCAGCGGCCAGCGTCCGCCGGACGGGGCGGGCGGGGCGGCGGCGGACGGCGGCTCCGCCGGGGCCGGCTCCTCGGCGGGCGCGGCGCCCGGCCGCCGCCGCTCGGCCGGGAGGCCCGTCCACCGGCCGCGCAGCGCGATGAGCACGCCCATCGCGATGGCGAGCAGCAGCAGCGAGACCGAGGTGGCGGCCTCGGGCTCCTCCTGGAGCAGCAGATAGACCCGGAGCGGCAGCGTCTGGGTCGTGCCGGGCAGGTTCCCGGCGAAGGTGATGGTGGCGCCGAACTCGCCCAGCGCCCGCGCCCAGGTCAGGGCCGCGCCCGCGATCACCCCGGGCGCCACCATCGGCAGGGTCACCGTGAAGAAGACCCGGAGGGGTGAGGCGCCGAGGGAGGCCGCGGTCTCCTCGTACCGGGGCCGCAGTCCGCCGAGCGCGCCCTCCAGGCTGATGACGAGGAAGGGCATGGCGACGAAGGTGGCGGCGAGGACGGCGCCGGAGGTGTGGAAGGGGAGGGTGACGCCGAGGGCCGAGTGGAGCCAGGGGCCGAGGAGGCCGCGCCGGCCGAAGGCGAGGAGCAGCGCGACGCCGCCGACGGTCGGCGGCAGGACCATGGGCAGCAGCACCAGGGAGCGGACGAAGGCCTTGCCGCGGAACGGCACCCGGGCCAGCAGCCAGGCCAGCGGCACCCCGAGCAGCAGGGAGAGGCCCAGCGCCCAGAAGGACACCACCAGGGACAGCCTGAGCGCCTCGACGGTGCCCGGCGAGGTCAGGTGGCCGGCCAGCTCGCCCCATTCGGTGCGGACGAGGATGCCGGCCAGGGGCAGGGCCAGGAAGGCCACGCCGAGCAGCGCGGGCAGGGCCAGCGCGAGCGGGGGGCGGGCGCCGGAGGCGGGTGCGCCGGTTCGTTTCATCGTGGTTCCCGAGGACGCGTCGCGGTTTCCGAGGGGTGGGGCGGGGGCGGGAGGGGCCGACCGTTCCCCCGGGACGGCCGGCCCCTCACGAGCGGTGGGGTCCCGGTCGGCTAGGGCTTCTGGAAGCCGGCGTCCCGGAGGATCCCCTGGGCCTCGGGAGAGGAGAGCCAGGCGACGAACGCGGTGGCGGCCCCGGCGTTCCCGGAGCCCTTCAGCGTGGCGGCCGGGTACTGGGCGATCGCGTTCCGGTCGTCGGGGATCTCGACGGCGTCGACCTTGTCCTGCGCGCTCCGGGCGTCGGTCCTGTAGACGAGCCCGGCGTCGGCCTCGCCCATCTCGACCTTGCCGAGCACGGCGCGGACGCTGGGCTCCTGGGAGACCGGCCTCACCGTGACGCCCTGCTTCTCCAGGATCTGCTCGCTGTACTTGCCGGCCGGTACCTCGGGGGCGGCGAGGACGACCTTCAGCTTCGGGTCGGCGAGGTCCCTCAGGTCGTCGATCCGGTGCGGGTTGCCCTCGCCGGTGGCGATGACGAGCCGGTTCTTCGCGATGACCGTCGGGGTGCCGGTGTCGGCCTTCGCCTTGTCCATGCTCTTGGTGTCGGCGGTGACCAGGACGTCGGCGGGCGAGCCCTGGGAGACCTGGGCGACGAGCTCCTGGGAGCCGGCGAAGGAGAAGGTGAGCTCCGTGCCCGGGTGGGACTTCTCGTACGCGGCGCCGGCCGTCTCGAAGACGTCGGTGAGCGAGGCGGCGGCGAGCACGGTCAGCTTCGTGCCGGCCGGGCCGGCGGCCTTGTCCTCGGAGCCGTCGCCGCAGGCGGCGAGCGGCAGCAGGAGGGCGGCGGTGAGGACGGCGCCGGCGGCGCGGCGTCCGGCGGGGGCGAGGGCGCGTGACATGGGGTCGGTGCTCCTTGGCGGGGCGGAAGACGGACGAGGGCTCAGGTGCGGTCGATGTGCACGCTGGTCGACTTCACGCGGGCGGTGGCCCGCATGCCGACTTCCAGTCCCAGCTCCTCCACGGCCTCCCGGGTCAGCAGGGAGACGAGGCGGTGCGGACCGGCCTGGATGGTGACCTGGGCCGCGACGTCACCGAGCTTGATCGCCGTGACGATCCCCGGGAACGCGTTGCGGGCCGAGGTGTAGGAGGCGTCCTCCTCCTCGTCGCTCTGCGCGAGTTCCGTGGAGAAGGCCGCCAGCGACCGGCCGTCGATCACGCGCCGGCCGCTCTCGTCGCGGTGGGTCTCGATCCGGCCCGCGTCGGCCCAGCGCCGGGCCGTGTCCGGGCTGACGCCCAGCAGACGGGCGGCCTGCCCGATGGTGTAGGACTGCATGTGCGACACGCTAGGGCCGTTCTCCTCTCATCTGCAACAAGCTTGTGGGACCCTCCATGGCGCATGCGAGGTGGCTGGAGGAAGCGATGAGCGGAACCCGCCCCCGGTCTCACCCCTCGGACGAACCGGCCCCCGGCGCCCCGGACGGCGCCCTCGGCCGGAGGGGCGGTCCAGAGCCGTTCTGCTCCTGCCGCCGCGCATTTACGATGTGCCGACCCGCATCCCCCTCGCGCATGCGGACCCGGGCCCGTCCCGCGACCGCGCTAGGAGCCCCCGTATGCACGTCGACCCCCTCCTCCGCGACGCGCTGCCCGCCCGCGTCCGCGTCGAGCTCGACCGCGCCCTCGACACCGGCGCCCCGGTCGCCGAGCTGCTGGACCGGGCCCTCGCCCCTCTCGGCACGCCCGCCTGCCACCTGCTGACCGCCAGCGGCCGCACCCTCGCCCGCACCGCCACCGCCCGGGCCGAACTCCCCGCCCCGCGTGCCGCGGAGCTGCTGCGCGCCGGGCTCGGCGCCACCGTGCGCGTCGACGGCGACGGCACGGTCTTCGACGCCTGGCACCTCCACCTGCCGGAGCCGGAGCGGGTGCCGCCGGGCGCCCTCCGGGAGACGGCCGAGCTCCTCGGCCGGCACCGCCGCCTCGACGACCGGCGGCGCGCCGCCCGCGCGGACGCCGCGGGTGAACTCGCCGCCGCCGTGGACGCTCCGGTCGCCGACGCCGCCCGGCTGCGGACCGCCCTCGCCGCCTGCGGTCTGGCCGAGGCGCCCG
Organism: Streptomyces sp. NPDC058758; assembly: GCF_042746075.1. Taxonomy (NCBI): domain Bacteria; kingdom Bacillati; phylum Actinomycetota; class Actinomycetes; order Kitasatosporales; family Streptomycetaceae; genus Streptomyces; species Streptomyces sp. NPDC058758. The sequence continues at coordinate 23,102 of NZ_JBHYPS010000006.1, forward strand.
CGTACACCGTCGTCGCGGCGGCCCTGGCGCCGTCCGGCGGGCCGGGCGAGGCGGCCGCCGCGCTCGCCGAGGCGCTGGCCCATCTGCCGTCCGCCGCCCACGCGGTCGCCGGCGGGAGCGGCGGGGAGGCGACCGCGGTCGTCGCCCGCGACCCGGACGCCGGGTACGACGTACGGGCCCTGCTCGGCGAGGTGTGGCCGCTGCTGCCCGCCTGCCGGCCCGGCGCCGTGCCGTACGCCGGGGTGAGCGGGCCCGTCGACGCCCCGGAGCGGCTGGCCGCCGCCCTGGCCCAGGCCCGGCACGCCCTGGCCGCGGCGCGGGCCGCGGGACCGGCGGCGCCCCGGGTCGCGGGCCTCGGGGACCTCGACGGGCTGGGGGCGCTCCTCGCGGGGGTGCCCGCCGAGGTGCGGGAGGTGTACCGCGTGACGGTCCTCGGGCCGCTGCTCGGCACCGGACGGGGGGCGGGGGCGATGCTCCTGGACACGCTGGAGGCGTTCCTGGCGCACGACTGCTCGTGGGCGCGGACCGCCGGGGCCCTGGGCGTGCACGTCAACACGGTCCACTACCGCGTCGGGCGGATCGAGGCGCTGACCGGGCGGGACCTGTCCCGCCTCGACCACAGGGCCGACCTGCGCGCGGCGCTGCTCTGCCGCTGACGGGCGCCGCCCGGCGCGGCCGGGGCGCGTCGCGGGGGCCCCGGCCGGTTCCGTCCGGGCGGCCGGGGCGACGACGGAGCGGCCCCCGGCCCTTGACAGCACGGTCATGCCCCTGACAGGAGTGGGAACACTTCACACACCCAGGGGGCGATCAGCGCATGACCGAGCCCGACACCGCACCGTCCGGACGGCAGCCGGACGGCACCTACGACGTCGTCATCGCGGGGGCCGGCCTCGCGGGCTGCGCGGCGGCGATCCTGCTCGCCCGCCGGGGGGTGCGCGTCGCCCTGCTGGAGCGCCGCTCCGACCCCGGCGCGTACAAGGTGCTCTGCACCCACGCCCTCACGGCCTGCGCCCACCCGGTGCTCGACGAACTCGGCCTCCTCCCGGACCTGGAGAAGGCCGGAGCCGTCCGCAACGAAGCCCGCTGGTACACCCGCTGGGGCTGGATCGTGCCGAAGGCGGCGCCGGGCGGCCCCGAACTCCCGTACGCGTACAACGTCCGCCGCTCCACCCTCGACCCGCTCATCAGGTCCCACGCCGCCCGGACCCCCGGCGTCGACCTGCTCCTCGGCCACCGGCTCACCGGGCTGCTCCGGGAGGGCGGCCGGACCGCCGGCGTCCGCGTCACCACCCCGGAGGGCGAGCGGGAGCTGCGCGCCCGGCTGGTGGTCGGCGCCGACGGCAAGGACTCGGCCGTCGCCGGACTCGCCGGCATCCCCACCCGGCGGTACGAGAACGGCCGCTTCGGCTACCTCGCGCACTACCGCGGCCTGCCGCTGCCCGGCGGCATCGGCCAGACCTGGTTCCTCGAACCCGACATGGCCTACTCCTTCCCCAACGACGACGGCGTCACGGTCCTCGCCGTCCTCCCCGACAAGAAGCGCCTCCCCGCCTTCCGGGAGGACCTGGAGGGCAGCTTCGAGGCCTTCGTCCGCGCCCTGCCCGAGGCGCCCCCCATCGACTCCGCCGAACGCGTCTCGAAGATCATCGGCACCGTCGACTACCCCCTGGTCACCCGGGAGCCCACCGCCCCCGGCATCGCCCTCGTCGGAGACGCCGCCCTCACCGGCGACCCCCTGTGGGGCGTCGGCTGCGGCTGGGCGCTCCAGACGGCGGACTGGCTGGCCGGAGAAGTGGCCCCCGCCGCGGCGGGCCACGGCGACCTCGACCGCTCCCTGGCGGCCTACGCCCGCGTCCACCGCCGCCGGCTCCGCCCCCACCAGCGGCTGGCCGTCGACTTCGCCCGCTCCCGCCCCTTCAACCCGATCGAGCGCCTCATGTTCGCCGCCGCCGCCCGGGACGCGGCGGCCGCCCGCCACATGTACCTCTTCGCCTCCCGGCTGATCGGCCCGCTCGGCTTCCTCGACCCGCGCTCCGTGACCCGGGCGGTCGTGGTCAACCTCCGCCACCGGACCCGGAGGTCCCGGCCCGCGGCGTGATGCCCCGGGGCCGCCGCCCGCGCCTCCCTCCACGACCACGGGGCGCACCTGCGCCACGCCCTCGGCCTCGCCGTCCGCCCGGGCGTCCCCGGGGCCGGCCCGCTGCGCGAGCGCCTCGCGTAGGGGACGCGTCAAGAGGGGCGCCCCGGGCGTCAGAGCGGCGTCAACGGCGGCGGCGGGCGGCCGGAAAGGCTGTTTCCTCATCTCGTCAGAGAATCCGCCTTTCCTTCTTCTCCGGGAGTTCACGATGGCCGACGTGGCCTTCGTCGTCACCACGGTCGCGGTCTTCGCGCTGGTGGCCTTCATCGCCAAGGGGGTGGCGAAGCTGTGAGTGCCGAAAACGTCGTCGGCCTGCTGGTGGCCGCCGCCCTGCTGGGTTACCTCGTCCTCGCGCTGGTCAAGCCGGAGAGGTTCTGAGCACGGCCATGAGTCCTGTTCTCGCTGGGATCCTCCAGCTTCTGGCGCTGGTCGTCGCCCTGGGCCTGTCGTACCGGCCGCTGGGCGACCACATGGCGCGCGTGTACTCCTCGAAGAAGCACCTGCGGCCCGAGAAGTGGGTCTACAGGGCGATCGGCGCGCATCCGTCGGTGGAGATGCGCTGGCCCGCCTATCTGCGCGGGGTCCTCGCCTTCTCCGCGGTGAGCGTGCTGTTCCTGTACCTGCTCCAGCGGGTGCAGGGGGTGCTGCCGGGGTCGCTGGGGTTCGTGTCGATCGATCCGGACCAGGCGTTCAACACGGCGGCGTCGTTCGTGGCCAACACCAACTGGCAGTCGTACTACGGCGAGCAGGCGATGGGCCACGTCGTGCAGACCGGTGGCCTGGCGGTGCAGAACTTCGTGTCGGCGGCCGTCGGCATGACGGTCGCGGTCGCCCTCGTGCGGGGTTTCGCCCGGTCCCGTACCGGTGAACTGGGCAACTTCTGGGCGGATCTGGTGCGGGGCGTCGTGCGGATCCTGCTGCCGATGGCGGTGGCCGGCGCCCTGGTGCTGGTCGCCTGCGGGGCGATCCAGAACTTCTCCGGGATCCACGAGGTCGGGCAGTTCGGCGGCGGCACGCAGCAGTGGAACGGCGGAGCGGTGGCCTCGCAGGAGGTCATCAAGGAGCTGGGCACCAACGGCGGCGGCTACTTCAACGCCAACTCCTCCCACCCCTTCGAGAACCCCAACGGGCTCTCCAACCTCTTCGAGATCTATCTGATCCTGGTCATCCCGTTCGCGCTGACGCGGACCTTCGGCCGGATGGTCGGATCGCTCCGGCAGGGGTACGCGATCCTCGGCACGATGGCGGTGATCTGGATCGGGTTCACCGCGCTGATGATGTGGACCGAGTTCGCGGGCAGGGGCCCGGCGTTCGAGGTCGCGGGCGGGGCGATGGAGGGCAAGGAGACCCGCTTCGGGATCGCCGGCTCGTCGCTCTTCGCGGTGGCCACCACGCTGACCTCGACGGGCGCGGTGAACTCCTTCCACTCCTCGTACACCGGTTTCGGCGGCGGCATCACGATGCTGGGCATGCAGCTCGGCGAGATCGCGCCCGGCGGTGTCGGCTCGGGCCTGTACGGCATGCTGATCATGGCGGTCATCGCGGTGTTCCTCGCCGGACTGATGGTCGGGCGCACGCCGGAGTACCTGGGCAAGAAGATCGGCACGCGGGAGATCAAGTTCGCCGCCTGCTACCTCCTGGTCACCCCGGCACTCGTGCTCTGCTTCACGGCCGCCTCGTTCGTCCTGGACACCCCGGCGCACTCGATGACGAACTCGGGCGCGCACGGCTTCTCCGAGATCCTGTACGCCTTCACCTCGGGCGCGAACAACAACGGTTCGGCGTTCGCGGGCCTGAACGCCGACACGCAGTGGTTCAACACCACGATCGGCATCGCGATGCTGCTGGGCCGCTTCCTGCCGATGGTGTTCGTCCTCGCGCTGGCCGGCTCGCTGGCCGAGCAGCAGCCCGTGCCGGAGACGGCGGGCACGCTGCGGACCGAGAAGCCGCTGTTCACCGGCCTGCTGGTCGGCACGATCATGATCATCGCCGGTCTCACCTACTTCCCGGCCCTCGCGCTGGGACCGCTCGCCGAAGGGCTCGCAGCATGAGCACCACCACTCCCACCCGCCCCCCGAAGACCGGGGAGCCCGCCGGCCGGCCGGCCGGGGCCGGACGCGTCGGCGGCGGCCTGTTCGACCCCCAGCAGCTGCTCGCGTCCTTCCCGGACGCGCTCAGGAAGCTCGACCCGCGCGTGATGGTCAAGTCGCCGGTGATGTTCGTGGTGCTGGTCGGCTCGGTGGTCACCACCGCACTGGCGATCAAGAATCCGGGCGACTGGTTCGGCTGGGCGATCACCGCCTGGCTGTGGCTGACCACGGTCTTCGCCAACCTGGCGGAGGCGGTGGCCGAGGGCCGGGGCAAGGCCCAGGCCGACACCCTGCGCAAGGCCAGGACCGACACGATCGCCCGCCGGCTGACGAGGACGGGCGAGGAACGGGTCCCCGGGACCGGACTGCGCGTCGGCGACCTGGTGGTCTGCGAGGCCGGGGACGTCATCCCGGGCGACGGGGACGTAGTCGAGGGCGTGGCGAGCGTGGACGAGTCCGCGATCACCGGCGAGTCCGCGCCCGTGATCCGCGAGTCCGGCGGCGACCGGTGCGCGGTCACCGGCGGCACCAAGGTCCTCTCCGACCGCGTCGTCGTCAGGATCACGACGAGGCCCGGCGAGACCTTCATCGACCGGATGATCGGCCTGGTCGAGGGCGCGGCGAGGCAGAAGACGCCGAACGAGATCGCCCTCAACATCCTGCTGGCCTCCCTCACCGTCGTCTTCCTGCTCGCCGTCGTCACGCTCAAGCCCTTCGCGATCTACGCCGGGGCCGACCAGCAGACCTCCCTGATCGTCCTCACCGCCCTCCTCGTCTGCCTCATCCCGACCACGATCGGCGCGCTGCTCTCCGCGATCGGCATCGCCGGCATGGACCGGCTCGTCCAGCGCAACGTGCTGGCCATGTCGGGCCGCGCGGTCGAGGCGGCCGGCGACGTGTCCACGCTGCTGCTCGACAAGACCGGCACGATCACCCTCGGCAACCGCCAGGCCTCGGAGTTCGTCCCCGTGCGCGGAACCACCGAGGCCGAGGTCGCCGACGCCGCCCAGCTCTCCTCCCTCGCGGACGAGACGCCGGAAGGCCGCTCGATCGTCGTCCTCGCGAAGGAGAAGTACGGCCTGCGCGAGCGCCACCGGGGCGAACTGTCCGGCGCCGACTGGATCGGGTTCACCGCCCAGACCCGCATGTCGGGCGTCGACGTGGACGGCCGCAAGGTGCGCAAGGGCGCGACCGGTTCGGTCGTCGCGTGGGTGAAGGAGCAGGGCGGCAGCGTCGCCGAGGACGCGCAGGCGCTCACGGACCGTATCTCCCAGGCCGGCGGCACGCCGCTGCTCGTGGCGGTGCGCGACGACAAGGGCGCGCGGGTCCTCGGCGTCGTCCACCTCAAGGACGTCGTCAAGGAGGGCATGCGGGAGCGCTTCGACGAGCTGCGCCGCATGGGCATCAAGACGATCATGATCACCGGTGACAACCCGCTGACCGCGAAGGCCATCGCCGAGGAGGCCGGCGTCGACGACTTCCTCGCCGAGGCCACCCCCGAGGACAAGATGGCCCTCATCAAGCGCGAGCAGGCCGGCGGCAAGCTCGTCGCGATGACCGGCGACGGCACCAACGACGCCCCGGCCCTCGCGCAGGCGGACGTGGGCGTGGCGATGAACACGGGCACGTCGGCCGCGAAGGAGGCCGGCAACATGGTCGACCTCGACTCCGACCCGACCAAGCTCATCGAGATCGTCGAGATCGGCAAGCAACTCCTCATCACCCGGGGAGCCCTGACGACCTTCTCGATCGCCAACGACGTCGCGAAGTACTTCGCGATCATCCCCGCGATGTTCGCCGTCGCCTACCCGAGCCTCGACAAGCTCAACATCATGGGCCTGCACTCGCCCGAGTCCGCGATCCTCTCCGCCGTGATCTTCAACGCGCTGATCATCATCGCCCTCGTCCCGCTGGCGCTGAAGGGCGTGCGCTACCGCCCGTCGAGCGCCGACTCGATGCTGCGGCGCAACCTCGGGATCTACGGACTCGGCGGCCTGGTCGCCCCGTTCGCCGGCATCAAGCTCATCGACATGCTCCTCACCCTCGTCCCCGGAATCGGCTGACCACGATGAACAACGCAGCGGCGAACACCGGCCGCGTCCTCTGGGCGGGCCTGCGCGCCCTCCTCGTCCTCACCCTCGTCTGCGGCGTCCTCTACCCGCTCGCCGTCACCGGCATCGCCCAACTCGCCTTCCCCGGAAGGGCGAACGGCTCCGAGATCAAGGACGCGAGCGGGAAGGTCGTCGGCTCCGAACTCATCGGCCAGACCTACCTCGACGGAGACGCCCCGGACCTGCGCTGGTTCCAGCCCCGCCCCTCCCACGGCCTGGGCACCAACAGCGTCAACACCCGGTACTCGATCATCCTGTCCGGAGCCACCAACCGCTCCGGCGACAACGCCGGCCTGATCCGGTGGGTGACGGACGCCAAGGCCGCCGTCGTCAAGGACAACTCCACCGCCGACCACCGGGTGAAGCCCTCCGACGTCCCCGCCGACGCCGTCACCTCCTCCGGCTCCGGCCTCGACCCGCACATCTCCCCGGAGTACGCGAAGCTCCAGGTCCACCGCGTCGCCGAACGCAACGAACTCGACGTCGCGACGGTCGAGAAGCTGGTCGCCGACCACACCGACGACCGGATCCTCGGCTTCATCGGCGAACCCCGCGTCAACGTCCTCGCCCTCAACACCGCGCTCAAGGACCTGACGGACGGCACCTGACCGACCCGCCCCCCCCGAGCCGCACGCCCATGAGGACGGAAACCGTCCTCATGGGCTTGTAGCGTCGCCGCATGGACTCGCTCCCCCCGGTCTCGCGCCGCGCCCTCGGCCGCGCCACCCTCGCCCGCCAGCTGCTGCTCACGCCCTCGCCGCTCGGACCCGAGGAGGCCGTGCACCACCTGCTGGGGCTCCAGGCGCAGAACACCAAGCCGCCGTACTACGCCCTCGCGGCCCGCCTCGACGGCTTCCGGCCCGAGGCCCTGTCCGCCCTCATGGAGTCCCGGGCCGTCGCCCGGATCGCCACCCTGCGCTCCACCGTCCACACCCACACCGCCCGCGACGCCGTCGCCCTGCGCGCCTTCGCCCAGCCGGGCGCCCTCGACCGGGGCACCGCCCTCTCCGGCCGGAAGCTCGCCGGCGCCGGCGTCGACCTGGACCGGCTCGGCGCGCTCGCCCGCGACTTCGTCGAGGCGGAGCCCCGTACGCCCGGGCGGATCCGCGAGCGGCTGCTGGCGGAGTGGCCGGACGCCGACCCCGAGGCCCTGGTCATGTACGTGCGGTGCCTGCTGCCGCTCGTCCAGGTCACCCCGCGCGGGCTGTGGGGCAGGAGCGGGCAGGTCGCGCTGACCACCACCGACGTGTGGTTCGGCGGCCGGACGCACGGGCCCGCCGACGCCGACGAGACCGTGCTGCGCTACCTCGGCGCCTTCGGACCCGCCTCCGTCAAGGACATGCAGACCTGGTGCGGGGTGACCCGGCTGCGGCCCGTCTTCGAGCGGCTGCGGCCCCGGCTGCTCGTCCTCCGGGACGAGGACGGCACCGAGCTCTTCGACCTGCCCGACGCGCCCCGCCCGGACGCCTCCGTCCCGGCTCCGCCCCGCCTGCTGCCCGAGTTCGACAACCTGCTGCTCTCGCACGCCGACCGGCGCCGCTTCGTGCCCGACGCGTACCGGGGCCGTACCTGGACCGGCAACCAGGCCCACCGCGTCCTCCTCCTCGACGGGTCCGTCGCCGGACTCTGGTACCTGGAGGAGACCGGGAAGCGGGTGACCCTCACCGTCGCGCCCTTCGGCCGGATCGGCCGGGCCGACCGCGCCGGGATCACCACCGAGGCCGAACGCGTCCTGAGCCTCACCGTCCCCGAGGGGGACGCCTACGACCTGGCCTTCCGCACCGGGGAGTGACCGGCACCGGGGCCGGGAGGGCGCGGCGGCGCCTACGGCAGCGCGCCCGCCCGGCGGGCCGCCACCACCGCCTCCAGACGCGTGTGCGCGCCCAGTTTCCGCATCGCCGAGCGCAGGTAGCCCTTGACGGTCTCCGGGCGCAGCCCGAGCCGCTGGGCCGCCGCCGCGTTCGTCGCGCCCGAGGCGACCGCCGCCAGGACGTCCGTCTCGCGCGGGGTCAGCGTCACGCCGGGCACCGGCGCCGGGACGCCGGCCGCGGACTCCAGGCGCCCGCAGACGGCGAGCAGCCGGGCCCGCAGCTCCGCGTCGCCCACCCGCGGGGCCAGCGCGCGCAGCTCCCCGTGGGCGCGCCGCACCTCCTCCCACGACGGGCCCGGCGCCTCCGCCGGCTCCACCGGGCGCCGCGCCTCGTCCCGCACCACCAGCGCCTGCTCCACGTCCCGGGCCGCCGCCACCGCCGCGTCGAGGACCCGGTCGCCGAGCGGCAGCGCGTCCCGCAGCGCCCCGTACAGCACTCCGCGCACCTGCCGGCGGACGACCACCGGCACCGCGACCACCGACCGCAGGCCCTCCGCCGACACCGGCAGGTCGTACTCGTGGGTGATGTGCCGGGCCACCGGGTAGTCGGTGACCGCGCAGGGCCGGGCCAGCGCCAGGCACTTCCCGCCCAGGCCGTTGCCGGGGGAGACGGTCAGGCCCCGGAGCGCCGGCGTCACCGTTCCGTGCAGCTCGGCGATCCGCAGCGGCAGCCCGCCGTCCTGCACCAGGCCGCCGAAGACCACGGGCAGCCCGCTGCCGCGCCGCAGCCGCACCAGCGCGGCGCGCAGCTCCACCGCTTCGATCCGCTCGGACACGGAAGAACACCACTCCTTCACCCCCGAACGGGGGTAGTGAGATCCGGGTCACCGATTACACGATGGGCGGGACCGGTCCCGCAACGAGGAGGACACATGACGGCTACCAGCGCGACCGAGGAGTTCCGGGCCGCCCGGGACTTCCTGCTCCGGCACCGCGAGGACTACGCGGCGGCCTACGGCGGCTTCGCCTGGCCCCGCCCCGAGCGGTTCAACTGGGCGCTGGAGTGGTTCGACGTCATCGCCGAGGGCAACGACCGCACCGCCCTGCACATCGTCGAGGAGGACGGCTCCGAGACGAAGGTGAGCTTCGCGGAGATGTCCGCCCGCTCCAACCGGGTCGCGAACTGGCTGCGCGCCCAGGGCGTCCGCGCCGGGGACCGGATCATCGTGATGCTGGGCAACCAGACCGAGCTGTGGGAGACCATGCTCGCCGCGATGAAGCTGCGCGCCGTCGTCATCCCCGCCACCCCGCTCCTCGGCCCCGCCGACCTCCGCGACCGGGTCGAGCGCGGCCGGGCCCGCCACGTGATCGTCCGCTCCGAGGACACCGCCAAGTTCGCCGACGTGCCCGGCGACTACACCCGCATCTCGATCGGCGGCGACGGGGTGAACTGGCTGGGGTACGAGCACTCCGCCCGCGAGCCGGACGTCTTCGAGCCCGACGGCGTCACCCTCGCCCACGACACCCTGATGCTCTACTTCACCTCCGGCACCACCGCCCGCCCCAAGCTCGTCGAGCAGAGCCACACCTCCTACCCGGTGGGCCACCTGGCGACCATGTACTGGATCGGCCTCAAGCCCGGCGACGTGCACCTCAACATCTCCTCGCCCGGCTGGGCCAAGCACGCCTGGTCCAACCTCTTCGCCCCCTGGAACGCCGAGGCGACCGTCTTCATCCACAACTACACCCGCTTCGACGCGGGCCGGCTGATGGCCGAGATGGACCGCCACGGCGTCACGTCCTTCTGCGCCCCGCCCACCGTGTGGCGGATGCTCATCCAGTCCGACCTCGGCCGGCTGGCCACCCCGCCGCGCGAGGTCGTCGCCGCCGGCGAGCCGCTGAACCCGGAGGTCATCGAAGCGGTGCGGCGCGCCTGGGGCGTCACCATCCGCGACGGCTTCGGCCAGACCGAGACCGCCGTCCAGGTCTCCAACAGCCCCGGCCAGCGGCTCAAGGAGGGCTCGATGGGCCGCCCCAGCCCCGGCTACGCCGTCACCCTCGTCGACCCGGTGACCGGCCGGCCCGACGCGGCGGAGGGCGAGATCTGCCTCGACCTGTCCACCCACCCGGTGGGCCTCATGACCGGCTACCACGGCGACCCGGACAAGACGGCCGAGGCGATGGCCGGCGGCTACTACCGCACCGGCGACATCGGCACCCGCGACGAGGACGGCTACATCCACTACGTGGGCCGGGCCGACGACGTCTTCAAGGCGTCCGACTACAAGATCAGCCCCTTCGAGCTGGAGAGCGCGCTCCTGGAGCACGAGGCCGTCGCCGAGGCCGCCGTCGTCCCCGCGCCCGACCCGCTGCGGCTCGCCGTCCCGAAGGCGTACGTCGTCCTCGCCGAGGGCTTCAAGCCGGACGCGGAGACCGCGCGGGCCCTCTTCGCCCACTCGCGGGCCGTGCTCGCCCCGTACAAGCGGGTCCGCCGCATCGAGTTCGCCGAGCTGCCCAAGACCGTGTCCGGCAAGATCCGGCGGGTCGAGCTGCGCCGCCTCACCGCCGAAGGGGCCTCCACGGGGCCGGAGTTCACCGAAGGAGACCTCTCGTGACCGGCACGGAACCCTCGTACGCCCACGGGGCGGCGGACACCCCGCTCCTCGGCGACACCATCGGCGCCAACCTCGACCGGGCCGTCGCCGCCTGGCCCGACCGCGAGGCCCTGGTCGACGTGGCCGCCGGACGCCGCTGGACCTACGCCGAGTTCGGCGCCGACGTCGACCGGATCGCGGACGCGCTCCTCGGCAGCGGCGTCCGCAAGGGCGACCGGGTCGGCATCTGGGCGGTGAACCGGGCCGAGTGGGTCCTCGTCCAGTACGCCACCGCCCGCGTCGGCGCCGTCATGGTCACCATCAACCCCGCCTACCGCGCCCACGAACTCGCCTTCGTGCTGCGCCAGTCGGGGATCTCGATGCTCTTCGCCTCGCTCGCGCACAAGACCAGCGACTACCGCGCGATGGTCGAGGAGGTGCGCGGGGAGTGCCCGGAGCTGAGGGAGGCGGTGTACTTCGGCGACGCGAGCTGGGACGCCTTCACGGCCCGCCCCTCCGGCGGACACGTCCCCGAACCCCTCTCCGCCGACGAACCGGTCAACATCCAGTACACCTCGGGCACCACCGGCTTCCCGAAGGGCGCCACCCTCTCCCACCACAACATCCTCAACAACGGCTACTTCGTGGGCGAGATGATCGCCTACACCGAGCGGGACCGGATCTGCGTGCCGGTGCCCTTCTACCACTGCTTCGGCATGGTCATGGGCAATCTGGCGGCCACCTCGCACGGCGCCTGCATCGTCATCCCGGCCCCGTCCTTCGACCCGGCCGCGACCCTCCGGGCCGTCCAGGAGGAGCGCTGCACCTCCCTCTACGGCGTCCCGACCATGTTCATCGCGGAGCTGAACCTCCCCGACTTCGCCGCCTACGACCTCTCCACGCTGCGCACCGGCATCATGGCGGGCTCGCCGTGTCCGGTGGAGGTGATGAAGCGGGTGGTCGCCGAGATGAACATGGCGGAGGTGTCGATCTGCTACGGCATGACGGAGACCTCGCCGGTCTCCACCCAGACCCGCCGCGACGACGACCTGGAACGGCGCACCGGCACCGTCGGCCGGGCCCTGCCGCACATCGAGGTGAAGGTGGTCGACCCGGCCACCGGCCTGACCGTGCCGCGCGGCACCGCGGGCGAGCTGTGCACCCGCGGCTACAGCGTGATGCTCGGCTACTGGGACGAGCCCGCCAGGACCGCCGAGGTCGTCGACGCGGGCCGCTGGATGCACACCGGCGACCTGGCCGTGCTCCGCGAGGACGGTTACGTCCAGATCGTCGGCCGCATCAAGGACATGATCATCAGGGGCGGCGAGAACGTGTACCCGCGCGAGATCGAGGAGTTCCTGTACGGCCACCCCAAGATCGCCGACGTGCAGGTCGTCGGCGTCCCCGACGAGCGGTACGGCGAGGAGATCCTGGCCTGCGTGATCCCGCGCGACCCGGCCGACCCGCCCACCCTCGACGAACTCACCGCCTTCTGCCGCGACCGCCTCGCCCACTACAAGGTCCCCCGCCGCGTGGAGATCCTCACCGAGTTCCCCATGACGGTCAGCGGCAAGGTCCGCAAGGTGGAACTGCGCGAGCGGTACGGCTCCTAGGGCGCGGCCGGCTCGGTGACCGCGGCGGGCCCGGCGGCCTCCACGGGCGCGGCGGGCTCCACCGGCTCGGCCGGCCGTTCCAGCTCGCGGCGCATGCAGACGCGGGGCCAGGCGGCCAGGCCGTGGGCGGCCTCGGCGCGGCTGATGGCGCGCAGGCCGTCGGTCAGGGCCGGGTCGGTGTCGGCGAGGGGGCGGAAGCCGAGCCGGGCGTAGTAGGGGGCGTTCCACGGGACCCGGGCGAAGGTCGTCAGGGTCAGGGCCGTCAGGCCCTGCTCCCGGGCGGTCTCGGCCAGGTGCTCGATCAGCGCCCGGCCGACGCCCCGGCGGGCCGCGTCCGGGTGGACGGAGACCTGCTCGATGTGGGCGGCGCCGTCGACGGTGTCCGCGAGCAGGTACCCGACGGGCCGGTCGGCCCCGTCGACCGCCACCCACGCCCGGCCCGCCGAGCGGTACCCCTCCAGCACGTCCAGCGGCAGGGGCTCGTCGTCGGCGATCGCCGTCATCCCGAGGGCGCGGAAGGGTTCGCCCGCCGCGCGTTCGATGGACCGGAGCAGCGGGAGTTCGGCCGGTGCGGCCACTCTGATGCGCATACGCCAGTATGCCCCGGCTCAGTGCCCGTCGGGCGGCCGGCGGTCGAACAGGCCTCCGTCGCGGGAGAAGCGCGGCAGGAACAGGGCCAGCGCGGGGTCCCCGTACAGCGCCACGTACAGCCGGACCAGGCGGCCGTCCGTCACCTCGCACCGGTGCGCGGGCAGCGGGTGCCGGTCCCGCAGCTCGGACAGGAGCCGCCGGGCGGCCCGGGTGGCGGGCGGCAGCCGCCACAGCGCGACGGCGGCCGGGAGGACCGGCACCCCGGCGGCCAGGACGAGCGCGGGCCCCGGCCCGTCCCCCGCGGCGGCGCCCGCGAGGAGCCCGGCGGCGAGCGTGACGGGAGCCGCGGCCAGCAGCAGCCGGGCGGCGCGGCGGCGCCCCGGCGGGCGCAGCAGCCCCGCCCGCCCCAGCTCGGCCCGCAGGCCGTCGACCGCGCGGCGCGCCTCGGGGCGCAGGACGAGCGCCCGCAGCGCCAGGGCGTTGCGCAGCGAGCGGTGGACGCCGAGCTGGACGGGGTCCCGGGTCCTGCCCGGTCCGCCGTTGGCCCGAATCGTGTGCTTGCGTCCCGCCGCGACCGCCCCGCGCTGGTGCAGCGCGACCAGCGCGACCGTCACCGCGGCCCGCGGTCCGCCCCGCAGCAGGGCCAGCGCCTCCGGCCCGGTCGCCGCGTCCGCGGAGCCCGTGACGGCGCCGCGGGCGCGCAGCAGCGCCGCCGCCAGCAGCAGTTCGGCCCAGGCGGCGCAGGCCGCCGCCGCGCACCACCACGTCCCCGTCCCCATGCCGTCCACCCCCCAGGGTGTTTCTGCCCGGGGGAGCGTGATCATCACGCGTGGATGGCCGGATCCGTTCGCACGGACGGTCCGGTGCGGGTCAGACGGCGCCGCCCGAGGTCAGTTCGTCGGCCGCGTTGTTCACGGGCTGCGGTGTGCCGGTGAGGTCGAGGACGAAGAGCGGCAGCCCTATCTCGGCGGCGCGGGACCGGGCCTCGGGGGTGTATCCGGCGAGCGAGAAGAAGATGCCGACGGCGGAGGCGCTGAGGCCGTTCAGCCACAGGCACTCCACGGCCCGCAGCCCGGCGGGCCGGGTGCTGGGGTCGACCTGGGCGACGAGCCCGGGCCCGCGCAGGTCCACCCCGGAGGAGTGCCGGTCCTCCGGCTGCACGATCTCCCGGAAGCCGAGCCAGTGCAGGTACGACGCCGCCGCGGCGACCGCGTCCCGCGCCGTCCTGATCGTCACCGGCCGGAACGCGCCCCGCGCCGGGGCGGGCCGCGGCGCGGTCGGCGGCAGCGGGATGTGCGCGGGGTAGCGCTCGGCGAAGGACCGCGGCGACGCCCCGAACCAGTCCGAGACGGGCGCGGCGGGCGCGGCGGGCCGCTCACCGAAGCCTCCGTCGCCGGGCCGTGCACCGGTGCTTCCGTCGCCGGGCCGCCCCTCGGTGCCCCCGTCCTCCGGCCGGCCGCCGGGGCTCCGGTCGCCGGGTGGGTGGCCGTCACCGTCTCCGGCGACGCCGGGTCCGCCGCGTTCCTCCTCGGGGGCCGGGTCCGCCGGGGCGGTGAGGGGGACGGCCGGGTCGGCGAGGGGCCCGGGGCCGGCGGAGCCGTCCGGTGCGTACGCCGCGGGGCCGTGCCCCTCGGAGCCGTACCCCTCCTCGGGCGCGGCGGCCGGCCCGGGGACCGCGGTCCGCAGCCCCGGCGGGTCCCCGGCCGGGGCGACCGCGATCCGCAGCACCGCCCCGCAGGCGCAGCCCAGCTCCGGCTGGGGCCACTCGTCCTCGCGGCCGCAGGCGGCGCAGCGCACGGTGACCCAGCCGTCCCGCCAGGTCCGGTGCCGGATCGGTTCGGCGGGCGCGTCCGGGAGCAGCGGTGCGGCGACCGGGCTGCCGCAGGCGCAGGGGAAGACGGGGGCCGCGTACGTATGACTCCGGCGGCACTCCGGGCAGCGCACCGAGACCGACTCACCCACACCGAACCCCCTCTTCCCGTCCGCCCATCGTCCACCAATCCGGCCGCGCGGGGGTGCGACTTCGGCCATCGGGAGGGGCGCGCAGGGGTTCTCAGGGGGTCGCCGGTGCCCGTCTGGCGGGCGGTCCCTTGACGGCTTCCCGGCCCCGACCTACATTGCTTCCGTATAGCAGAACAGTTCTTCCGCATTACGGAAACAGGATCGGGCGGCCCGCCCGGTTCCTGCGACCGACCGGCCGAAGCAGGAGCACTCCCATGCCTCGTATGACCGCCGCCGCAGCGGCCGTTGAGATCCTCAAGCGCGAAGGCGTCACCAACGCGTTCGGCGTGCCCGGCGCGGCGATCAACCCCTTCTACCGCGAGCTCAAGAACGTCGGCGGCATCAGCCACACGCTGGCCCGCCACGTCGAGGGCGCCTCCCACATGGCCGAGGGCTACACCCGGGCCAAGGCCGGCAACATCGGTGTCTGCATCGGCACCTCCGGCCCCGCCGGCACCGACATGATCACCGGCCTGTACTCGGCGATCGCCGACTCCATCCCGATCCTGTGCATCACCGGCCAGGCCCCGGTCTCGAAGCTCCACAAGGAGGACTTCCAGGCCGTCGACATCGCCGCGATCGCCAAGCCCGTCACCAAGGCGGCCACCACCGTCCTGGAGGCCGCGCAGGTCCCCGGCGTCTTCCAGCAGGCCTTCCACCTGATGCGCTCCGGCCGTCCCGGCCCGGTCCTCATCGACCTGCCGATCGACGTCCAGCTCACCGAGATCGAGTTCGACCCCGAGACCTACGAGCCGCTGCCGGTCTACAAGCCGGCGGCCACCCGCGCCCAGGCCGAGAAGGCGCTGAGCTTCCTCCTGGAGGCCGAGCGCCCGCTGATCGTCGCCGGCGGCGGCATCATCAACGCCGACGCCACCGACCTCCTCGTCGAGTTCGCCGAGCTGACGAACATCCCGGTCATCTCCACCCTCATGGGCTGGGGCGCCATCCCCGACGACCACGAGCTCGCCGCCGGCATGGTCGGCGTCCAGACCGCGCACCGCTACGGCAACGCGACCTTCCTGGAGTCCGACACCGTCATCGGCATCGGCAACCGCTGGGCCAACCGCCACACCGGGTACAACCTGGAGGCGTACACCAAGGGCCGGAAGTTCGTCCACGTCGACATCGAGCCCACCCAGCTCGGCAAGATCTTCGCCCCGGACTACGGCGTCGCCTCCGACGCCAAGGCCGCCCTGGAGCTCTTCGTCGCCATCGCCAAGGAGTGGAAGGCCGAGGGCAGGCTCCCCGACTTCACCGCCTGGGCCGCCTCCGCGCAGGAGCGCAAGGCCACCCTCCAGCGCCGCACGCACTTCGACAACGTGCCGATCAAGCCGCAGCGCGTCTACGAGGAGATGAACAAGGCCTTCGGCCCGGAGACCCGGTACGTCACCACCATCGGCCTCTCCCAGATCGCCGCCGCGCAGTTCCTGCACGTCTACAAGCCGCGCCACTGGATCAACTGCGGCCAGGCCGGCCCGCTCGGCTGGACCATCCCCGCCGCCATCGGCGCCGCCACCGCCGACCCGGAGACCCCGGTCGTCGCGCTCTCCGGCGACTACGACTTCCAGTTCATGATCGAGGAGCTGGCGGTCGCCGCCCAGCACAAGGTCCCCTACGTCCACGTCCTCGTGAACAACGCCTACCTCGGCCTCATCCGGCAGGCGCAGGGCGGCCTCGGCATCAACTTCGAGGTCAACCTGGAGTTCGAGAACATCAACACCCCCGAGATCGGCGTCTACGGCGTCGACCACGTCAAGGTCGCCGAGGGCCTCGGCGTCAAGGCGATCCGCGTCGAGGACCCGGCCAAGCTGGGCGAGGCCCTGGAGCAGGCCAAGAAGATGGCCGTCGAGTTCCAGGTCCCGGTCGTCGTCGAGGCGATCCTGGAGCGCATCACCAACATCGCGATGAGCAAGACCGTCGACATGAGCGACGTCACCGAGTTCGAGGACCTGGCCACCGAGCCGGGCCACGCGCCCACCGCGATCAGGCCGCTCGCGGTCTGACCCCCGGCCCCTCCGGGCCCACCCGGCTCCCGCCCGCCCCCGTCGTCCACGTGACGGGGGCGGGCGGGCCCGTCGTTAGGCTGGAGCCCCCGCCCGGGTGAGGAGCCCCGCCATGACCACCGCCCCCGCCGTGACCCGCCTGGTCACCCACGTCGAGCTGAACCCGGCCCGCACCACCGACCGGCAGCTGGACGTGTCGGCCCGCCTGGAGGCCGAACTCCCCGACGGCCGCACCCTCGTCCTCCTCGACGACCGGGGCTGGGCCGAGAGCGTCGTGGGCGACGCCGCGATCAGGGACTTCCTCACGGTGGAATCCGTGGCGGAGACCGCCCGCACGGTCGTCGGCCCCGACGAGCCCCGCGACGGCGAGACCCGCGAGCAGGCCGAGGCCGCCCACTGGGGAGCCCTCGCCGGACTCCTCGCCCGCCGGGGCGTGCGCGTCGACGCCGCCGCCCTCGCGGCCCTCCCGCACGACGTCGTCCCCGGCGAACGCCTCCGCGCCTGGGCCGGCTTCTAGGACCCGTCCGCCCGCGCCCGCACGAGAACGGCCCCCGCCTCCGTCCACTCGTACAGCACCGAGCGCCCCGCCCGCGCGCGCCGCACCAGGCCGGCGTCGTGCAGCACCTTCAGGTGGCGTCCCACCGAACCCAGGCCCTGCCCGGTCAGCGCGACCAGCTGACTGGTGGACAGAGGCGTTTCGAGACGCGTCAGCACGCCCGCCCGGGCCGTTCCCAGGAGCGCGGCCAGCGCCCGGGGCACCGCCGGGCCCGCCCCGTCCGCCAGAACTCCCGCGCAGGGATAGACGATCGCGTACCGCTCGTCCCCCTCCCGCGACACGTCCCAGGACACCCAGCCCGTCGCCGGCGTCACCGGCACCAGCAGCAGCCGGCCGCCGTCGACCGAACGCGGCGGATAGTCACGGGCGTTGACCTGGATCCGGCCGTCGCCCAGCCAGCGGGTCCTGCCCGGGCACAGCTCGTCCAGCGTCGCCGCCCAGCCGTCCCGCGCCAGCCGCGCGGTCCTGGCCGTCACGTCGGCCTCCATCACCCGCCGCCGGCGCGGCCACTCCGGCAGCACCGTCTCCCGCCACACCCACTCCAGGAGCTCCGCGAGCCGCCCCGGCAGATCGCGCGCCGACGCCAGCGGCTCCGGTACGGGACCGGCGAGCGACACCTCCAGGTCGGCGAGGGCGACGGCCGGTGCGGTCGCGCGGACCACCGCCACCTCCTCCTCGAAGCACCGCTCGCCGTCGCCCGGCGGGGTGGGCGTCAGGAAGTCCGCGTTCCAGGTGGGGCTGATCGCCGCCCGCAGCAGCAGCCCGTCCAGCGGCTCCGCCGCGATCCGCGCCCGGTACGCCGGCAGGTGCTCCGCCAGCCACCCGCGCTCACCCGGATGCCCGGCCCGCTCCGCGCGCAGCGCCTTCAGCGCCGCGACGGTCTCGGCGAGCGGCGAGACGACGAACCTCCCCCCGGCGAGCGTGTCCGCCCCGATCCGCCACCACCCCATGCCCCGCCCTCCCGCCTCTCACCCCAAGCCCGCTCGCCTCAAGGCCCCTGGCCTGCACGCCCTTCCGTGCCCGGCCCTTCCGCGTCCACGCGCGTGCGCGCCCGTGCCCGTGCCCGTGACCTTTCGCCCTCGGGCGAAACAGTACCGGCGGGGGCGGGGGGTCCCCAGACTTCCGGCATGTCCCTTTCCCCGCCCCTGTCCGGGGGCTTCGCCGTGCCCCGCTACCGCGACCTGCTCCGGACGCCCGAGTTCGCGCCGCTCTTCCTCGCCGGTTCCGCGCAGGTCGCCGCGCAGACCGTGGCCGGGCTCGGGCTGGCCACGCTCGTGTTCCGGTCCACCGGGTCCCCGCTGCTCAGCGCGCTCGCGATGTTCGGTCCCTCGCTGGCGCAACTGCTCGGCGCCACCACGCTGCTGTCCGCGGCCGACCGGCTGCCGCCCCGTACCGCGCTCGCCGTCGTCGCGGTCGTCTTCGCGGCGGGCACGGCCTTCCAGGCCGTCCCCGGGATGCCGCTCGGCGCCGCCTTCGGGCTCCTCGCCGTGCTCGGGGTCGTCGGCTCGCTCGGCGGGGGAGTGCGGCTCGGGCTGCTCGGCGAGATCGTGCCCCGCGAGCGGTACCTGCTCGGGCGCGCGGTGATGAACATGGCCGTCGGCCTCTGCCAGATCGCCGGCTTCGCCGCCGGCGGCGTGCTCCTGGCCGTGCTCTCCCCGCGCGGCACCCTCCTCGCCGGCGCCGCCCTCTACCTGCTCGCCGCGCTCCTCTACCGCTTCGGGCTCACCGCCCGCCCGCCCCGCGCCGCCGGGCGCCCCTCGCCCGCCGAGACCTGGCGCACCAACGCCCGGCTGCTCGCCGACCGCCCCCGCCGGCTGCTGTACCTCGCGCTGTGGGTGCCGAACGGGCTGGTCGTCGGCTGCGAGGCGCTCTTCGTCGCGTACGCCCCCGACCGCGCCGGCCTGCTCTTCGCCTGCGCCGCCGTGGGCATGCTGGCGGGGGACACCGCCGTCGGCCGGTTCGTGCCGGAGCGGCTGCGGGCGCGGCTCGCCGCGCCCCTCCAGGCCCTGCTGGCGGCCCCGTACCTGCTCTTCGCGTTCGGCACGGGGCTGCCGCCGGCGGCAGCGGCGGCGGCCGTGGCCGTCTCCGCGGTCGGTTACGGCGCGAGCCTGCTGTACCAGGAGCGGCTGCTCG
This sequence comes from Streptomyces sp. NPDC058758, assembly GCF_042746075.1. NCBI lineage: Bacteria > Bacillati > Actinomycetota > Actinomycetes > Kitasatosporales > Streptomycetaceae > Streptomyces > Streptomyces sp. NPDC058758. Next base: position 42,741 of record NZ_JBHYPS010000006.1, read on the forward strand.
CGCTCGTCCCGGAGGAGTCGAGCGGGCACGCGCTCGGCCTGCACGGCTCCGGGATGCTCGCCTGCCAGGGCCTGGCCGCGGCCCTGGCGGGCGGACTCGCCCAGCTCACCTCGCCGGCGACGGCGATGGCCCTCCTCGCGGCGGCCTCGCTCGCCGTAACCGCCGCCCTCACCGCGGGGCTGTCGAGCGCTGCACCACGGTCTCCTCGCACGGCCCGTCGGCGAACAGCTTGAGCGCCTCCATCTCGTCCTTGTCCACCGTGAGCCCCCAGCGCAGCTTGGTGCCCACCCACTCGCCGACGTAGCGGCAGTAGGCGGCGTTGCCGTCGGGCACCCATTCCGCCGGGTCCTGACCGGCCTTGGCCCGCAGGCTGCGGGCGGTGACGGCGGTCAGGGTGGCGGCCGCCCCCTGGTCGTTGGCGTACTTCGCCCGCCGGGCCGCGGTCCAGCCGGACGCCCCCGAGGCCCACGCCTCCGCCAGGGGGACGAGGTGGTCGACGCGGAGCAGCGCCGGGTCGGTGACGCTCTGGCCGTCGTAGTACGAGGTCCACCGGCCGCCCGTGAGCGCGCAGCCGCCGCCGGTGGCGGGCGCCTCGACGGCCTCCGCGAGCAGCACCTCGGCGCGGGTGTCGCAGCCGTCGGCCGCGTCGAGGCCCTCGTCCCAGTGCGGGAACGCCGCCTCCCGGTATCCGGCCGGGTCCTCTGCGGCCTCGGTCAGTTCGGCGAGCGCGTCGGGGAAGAGCTGGACGCCTGCGGAGGCGGCGGGGGCGGCGAGCGGGGACAGGACGAGGGCGAGCGGGACCAGCCCGCGCATCAGGTTCTTGATCACGTACCGCTGCATAGCGCCGTGCCCGGGGCGCACGGGGCCCGCATCGCGGTGCGCTCCGCCGAGCGGGTGCGGATCTTCACCGCAGAAACGATGCGCTGCCGGGGTGCCGGGGTGCCGGGGCGCCGGGGGAGAGGTGCCGGGGGTGCCGGGGCATGGAAAAGAGCGCGGAACCAGGGACCGTAAACCTGGTTCCGCGCTCTCGTCTGGTGTCCGCCCGGCGGCACGAGGCTGGCGCGACAGGACGTTCGCGCCGCCGGGCGGGGTCTGTGGTGCCTCCCGCGTGCGGGGAGGGCGTGGGGACCGCGGCGGCTGCGGCGGACGCTTCGGCCGGTCCCTTCCTTCAGGTCTGGAAGGGGGGCCGGGCGTCCTGGCCACCGCACTGGCTCGCAGCCGCCGCGGTCTCACGCTGTCCATGAACACCGGCCACCCCTCATCCGGGCCGGTGTTCCGGACGGCGTACGGCATTGACCTCCCGTCAGATGCCGTACGCGGTCTGGGGATCCGTGGAGGATCCGGGGAGACTAGTCCTCGCGCAGGGCGCGGACGGCCTCCTCCACCCGCTTGCCGTACTCGGCGTCGGCCGCGGCGAAGTGGGCGAGGTTCTTCTCGATGACGTCCTCGCGGGACACCTGGGACAGACCGCCGGCGATGTTGGCGATCAGACGGCCCTTCTCCTCCTCCGACATCAGGCGGTACAGCTCGCCGGCCTGGAAGAAGTCGTCGTCCTTGGTGTGCTGCGGGGCTGCGTGGGTGCCGGTCCAGCCGTGGATCGCGAGCGGCGCGGAGAGCGGCGTGTCGGTCTGGGCCGGGCCCTGGTACGAGTTGGGCTCGTAGTTCTTGTCGTACCGCGAGCCGTTGCGGGTCGCCATGGCGCCGTCGCGGCCGTAGTTCTCGGCGACCGTCGCCCTGGGGGCGTTCACCGGGAGCTGGGTGTGGTTGACGCCGAGGCGGTAGCGGTGGGCGTCCGCGTAGGCGAAGAGGCGGCCCTGGAGCATCTTGTCCGGCGAGGGGCCGATGCCCGGGACGAAGTTGTTCGGGGAGAACGCGGCCTGCTCGACCTCGGCGAAGACGTTGTCCGGGTTCCGGTCGAGGACCATGCGGCCCACGCGCTGGAGCGGGTAGTCGGCGTGCGGCCACACCTTGGTGAGGTCGAACGGGTTGAAGCGGTACTCGGCGGCCTCGGCGGCCGGCATGACCTGCACGTACAGGGTCCAGGAGGGGTTCACGCCGCGCTCGATGGCCTGGAGCAGGTCGGTCTGGTGCGAGTTGGCGTCCTTGCCGACGAGCTCGGCGGCCTGGTCGGAGGAGAGGGAGCGGACGCCCTGGTTCGTCTTGAAGTGGTACTTGACGAAGAAGGCCTCGCCCGCCTCGTTGGTCCACTGGTAGGTGTGCGAGCCGTAGCCGTTCATGTGACGGTACGAGGCCGGGATGCCGCGGTCGCCCATGAGCCAGGTGATCTGGTGGGTGGCCTCGGGGGCGTGCGCCCAGAAGTCCCAGACGTTGTCCGGCTCCTGCTTGCCCGTGAAGGGGTCGCGCTTCTGGGAGTGGATGAAGTCGGGGAACTTGATCGGGTCCTTGATGAAGAACACCGGGGTGTTGTTGCCGACGAGGTCGTAGTTGCCCTCCTCGGTGTAGAACTTCACCGCGAAGCCGCGCGGGTCGCGGACCGCGTCCGCGCCGCCCAGCGAGTCGGCCACGGTGGAGAAGCGGATGAACAGCTCCGTCTTCTTGCCCACCTCGCCGAGGAAGTTCGCCTTGGTGTAGGCGGTGACGTCGTCGGTCACCTCGAAGTAGCCGTACGCGCCGGAGCCGCGGGCGTGCACCACGCGCTCCGGGATCCGCTCACGGTTGAAGCGCGCGAGCTTCTCCAGGAGGTGCTGGTCCTGGAGGAGGAGCGGGCCACCGACGCCGGCGGTGGCGGAGTTCTGGTTGTCGGCGACGGGGGCGCCGGACTCGGTCGTAAGCACGCGCTTCGACATGGTGGCCTTTCCCTACATGATGCTGCTGACGATGCCGTGGAGCGTAGGTTCGCTCGGAACACGACGTCAACAGTTTGTTGAAATTGAAGTGTGGTGTTCCGGTCGGCGGCGGCGCCTGGGCGCGACAGGACAGGTGTCAGCACCGCCGCCGACCGGAAATCTGGGGCCCCGCCGAGGCGGGGCGGCAGGTCAGACCTGCGCGCCGGAGAGACGCTCGACGGCGCGGAGCAGGGCCGAGTGGTCCAGGCCGCCGTCACCCTGCGCGCGCAGCGAGGCGACGAGCTGGGCGACCACGGCGCCGACCGGGAGGGCCGCGCCGACGTTGCGGGCGGCGTCGGTCACGATGCCCATGTCCTTGTGGTGCAGGTCGATCCGGAAGCCGGGCTTGAAGTCCCGGTTCAGGAAGTTGTCCTTCTTGCGGGTCAGCACGGTCGAGCCGGCCAGACCGCCGTTGAGGACGTCCAGGGCGGCGTTCAGGTCCACGCCGGACTTCTCCAGGAAGACCACGGCCTCGGCGCACGCCTGGATGTTCACGGCGACGATGAGCTGGTTGGCCGCCTTGACCGTCTGGCCGGAGCCGTGCGGGCCGCAGAGGACGATGACCTTGCCGAGGGCCTCCAGGATCGGGAGGGCCTCGTCGAAGTCGGCCTGCTCGCCGCCGACCATGATGGAGAGCACGGCCTCGATGGCGCCGGCCTCGCCGCCGGAGACGGGCGCGTCGATGACGCGGATGCCCTTCTCCTTGGCGTTCTTGGCCAGGTCGACGGAGGTCTGCGGGGTGATCGACGACATGTCGATGATCAGCGCGCCCTGATTGGCGTTCTCCAGGATGCCCTCGGGGCCGTAGGAGATGGCCTCGACCTGCGGGGAGGCGGGCACCATCGTGATGACCACGTCGGCGTCCTTGACGGCCTCGGCGATCGAGCCGGCCGCGGTGCCGCCGGCGGCGGCCAGGCGCTCCAGCTTGTCCTGCTCCAGGGTGAAGCCGGTGACCGAGTAGCCGGCCTTGATCAGGTTCTCGGACATGGGGGAGCCCATGATGCCGAGGCCGATCCACGCGATCTTGGGGAGGTTGCTCATGAGGGTGCCTCTCAAAACAAGGTGATACGGGGAGGGAGCCTGCGTCAGCGGGCCGGGCGGGCCTCTGCGGCGAGCCACTCGAAGGACGCGGCGGCGTCGGCGGCCTTGTACTCCAGGCCGACCCAGCCGTCGTAACCGGCCTTCCTCAGCTCGTCGAGGAGCTGCTCCAGGGGGAGCTCGCCGGTGCCCGGGGCGCCGCGGCCCGGCATGTCCGCGATCTGGACGTGACCGGTCTTCGCCGCGTACTCGGCGATCACCGCGCTGACGTCCTCGCCGTTCATGGCCAGGTGGTAGATGTCGAGGAGGAACTTGGCGTTGCCGAGCCCGGTGGCCTCGTTCACCTTGTCGACGACCTCGATCGCGGAGGGGGCGCTCACCAGCGGGTAGAGCGGCGACTCCGGCTTGTTCAGGGTCTCGATCAGCAGGATCGCGCCGACGCGGTCGGCGGCGCGGGCGGCCAGGACCAGGTTCTCCAGGGCGAGGGCGTCCTGGGCCTCCGGGTCGACGCCCTCGACGCGGTTGCCGTAGAGCGCGTTGAGCGCCTTGCAGCCGACCGAGGCGGCGAAGTCCGCGGCGATGTCGATGTTGGCCTTGAAGCGGTCGGACTCCTCGCCCGGGACCGAGACCGCACCGCGGTCCGGGCCGGGGAGCTGTCCGGCGTAGAAGTTCAGGCCCACCAGCTGGGTGCCGGCGTCCTCGAGGGCCTTCCTGAGGGCGTCGAGCTCACTCTGCTCGGGGGTGGCGGTGTCGATCCAGGGCCACCACAGCTCGACCGCGGTGAAGCCGGCCGCGGCGGCGGCCGCGGGGCGCTCCAGGAGCGGGAGTTCCGTGAAGAGGATCGACAGGTTCACATCGAAGCGCTGGTCCGAGTATCCCATGAGGGGCGGCGCTCCTTCCGTATTGCGGAAGTCGTTTTCTGTCTGACGGAATGTTGCAAGTCCGTGGCGCCGCTTGTCAAGGGCTCCCTCCCACTCCGGGGCTCCCCAGGGCCCGGTCAGGGCCGTAGCGTGGGGGCATGGTGCGTTTGAGAGTGGAGTTCACGACCGAGCCGTTCGACCTCGACGAGGCGCCGGCGCACGCGGTCGTGGCCCGTGAGGTCATCCAGTCGGCCGAACTGGACGCCGTCGACGTCGGCCCCTTCGGCAACACCGCGGAAGGCGGCGCCGACGCCGTCCTCACCGCCGTCGACGAGCTGCTGCGCAAGGCGCTCGACGCCGGTGCCACCCGGGTCTCGCTCCAGGTCAACGTGATCGGTGAGGGCGGGGAGGACGCGAAGTGACCGAGCACCCCTTGGCGGCGGCGGTGAAGCCGCTGGTCGACGCGATGGGCGCGGAAGTGCTGGAGCCTGCGCAGGCGGCGGCGGACGACGTCGTCCTGTCCTGGGAGGGCGAGGACATCCTCGCCGTGCGGCTGCCGCAGCTGTCGGACTCCCTGGACCACATCCTCGCGGCGATGGAGCGGCGGCACGGGGTGCCGCTGTCCGCACTCGACCGCAAGGCCAAACAGGAGGTCGTGCGGCTCCTGGAGGCGCGCGGGGCCTTCTCCGTGCGCCACGGAGTGGAGACGGTGGCGGGTGCGCTGGGTGTCAGCCGCTTCACCGTCTACAACTACCTGAACAGGGAAAACGCCTCCAAGAACGCCTAGTTGATCAAGAATTGCCACAAGCCGTCGTCCGCATGTCGGGACGACGGCTTTTGTGTCACCGAGTTTTCAACAAAGTGTTGACGTGGTGTTGCCGAGGGCGTTAGCTATCCGCAGCCCGTCCGACGCACAGCGAAAAACAGCCACGGAGGCTTCCCGTGACTTCAGGTACGACACCGGGCCTCGCCCGGTTCAACACCTCGGCGGACAGCGAGGCTCTCGCCGCGCTCCACGAGGTGTGCACCAGTTCGGCGTGGGGGAGCAAGGTCCTCGCCCAGCGCCCGTACGCCACCGCCGAAGCCCTCTTCCTCGCCAGCGACGCCGCCATGGCCGAACTGACCGCCGAGGACCTGGCCGAGGCGATGGCGGGCCACCCGCCGATCGGTCGCCCGAAGGAAGGGGACGCCACCTCCACCCGCGAGCAGAGCGGGATGGCCGGCTCCTCCGCCGAACTCAAGGCCGAGATGCTCGAACTGAACCTGGCCTACCAGGAGAAGTTCGGCCACGTGTTCCTCATCTGCGCCACCGGCAGGACCGGCGAGCAGATGCGCGACGCGGTCCGGGAGCGGATCGGCAACACGCCCGAACGGGAGCGCGAGATCGTCCGCACCGAACTGGGCAAGATCAACCGCATCCGGCTCACCCGTCTCGCAGAGGAAGAGAGCGCCGCATGAGCACCGACACCACGGCCTCGGTGTCCACCCACATCCTGGACACCAGCATCGGACGCCCCGCGGAGGGCGTGGCGATCACCCTCGCCGCCCGCGCCGGCTCCGACGCCGCCTGGGTCACGCTCGGCGGCTCGGCCACCGACGCCGACGGACGGTGCAAGGACCTTCCGGCCCTGCCGGTCGGCACCACCCACGTACGCCTCGACTTCGAGACCGAGGCGTACTTCCTGAGCAAGCAGAACCAGCAAGCCGAGGCGCAGCAGGACGCCCCCGCGAATCGGGACAGCGGTACGGCCGGTGCTTTCTTCCCGGAGGTGGCGATCACGTTCGCCGTCGTCCCGGGCCAGCACTACCACGTACCGCTGCTGCTCAACCCGTTCGGCTACTCCGTTTACCGAGGGAGCTAGCAGACATGCCCACGATTCTCGGCCAGAACCAGTACGGCAAAGCAGAGAACCGCGTCGTCAAGATCACGCGGGACGGCGCCACCCACCACATCAAGGACCTGAACGTCTCCGTCGCCCTCTCCGGCGACCTCAGCGACGTCCACCTCACCGGCTCCAACGCCAACTGCCTCCCCACCGACACGACGAAGAACACCGTCTTCGCGTTCGCCAAGGAGTACGGCATCGAGTCCGCCGAGCAGTTCGGCATCCACCTCGCCCGCCACTTCGTGACGAGCCAGGAGCCGATCAAGCGCGCCCGGATCCGGATCGAGGAGTACGCCTGGGAGCGCATCGCCTCCTCGGACGCCAACTCCAAGTTCATCGGCGCCGACGAGGTCAACCACTCCTTCGCCCGCAAGGGCCAGGAGACCCGGGTCACCCAGATCACCTACGACGGCGCGAAGTGGGAGGTCATCTCCGGCCTCAAGGACCTCGTCGTCATGAACTCCACCAACTCGGAGTTCTGGGGCTACATCAAGGACCAGTACACCACCCTCCAGGAGGCGTACGACCGCATCCTGGCCACCCAGGTGTCCGGCCGCTGGCGGTTCAACTGGACCGACGACGACCAGCGCATGCCCAACTGGGAGCGGTCCTACGAGCAGACCAAGAAGCACATGCTGGAAGCCTTCGCGGAGACGTACTCGTACTCCCTCCAGCAGACCCTCTACCAGATGGCCACGCGGATCATCAACCACCGCGCGGAGATCGACGAGGTGCGCTTCTCGCTCCCGAACAAGCACCACTTCCTGGTGGACCTGGAGCCCTTCGGGCTGAAGAACGACAACGAGGTCTACTACGCCGCGGACCGCATGTACGGCCTCATCGAGGCCACGGTCCTGCGTGACGGCGCCGAGGCGCTGATCCCGGTCGACATGACCAACCTCTGAGTGGCACCACATCTCTGAGCGGCACTGAGTGACCCGGTCCCCGCCCGCCCGCAGTCGGGCGGGGACCCGGCACCAGACCGGAGGGAACCCAGCATGGCACTGCCCGCAAAGGGGCCGGCATCCGCCGAAGGCCCGTGTTCCACCCCGTCGTCCACCGCGGCCCCGTCCCAGGCCGCCTGCCATCCGGTGGACGAGAAACTCCCCGCCTCGCGGCTCGTCCCCGCGGCGCTCCAGCACATCGCCGCCATGTACGCCGGCGTCGTCACCCCTCCGCTCATCATCGGCCAGGCCGTCGGCCTGGACGCGGCCGGGATGACCCGGCTCATCGCCGCCAGCCTCCTGATCGCCGGTCTCGCCACCATCCTGCAGACCCTCGGCGTCCGGAACCTCGCCGGCAACCGGCTCCCGTTCGTCAACGCCGCCTCCTCCGCGGGCATCGCCCCCATGCTGGCCATCGCCGAGACGAGCGCCCCCGGCCACCAGCTCCCCGCCATCTACGGCGCGGTCATGGTCGCCGGCGCCTTCTGCCTCGCCGTCGGCCCCTTCTTCGGCCGGCTGCTGCGCTTCTTCCCGCCGCTCGTCACCGGCGTCGTCATCACCCTGATCGGCGTCACCCTGATGCCCGTGCCCGTCGGCTGGGCCCAGGGCGGCGACAAGACCGCCGCCGACTTCGGCGCCATGAAGTACCTCGCGCTCGCCGGCTTCACCCTGGTCGTCGTCCTGCTCTTCCAGCGCTTCGGCCGCGGCTTCGTCAAGCAGATCGCGCTGCTCCTCGGCCTGCTCATCGGCACCCTCGCCGCGATCCCCTTCGGCATGGCGGACTTCTCCGCCCTGCGCGAGGCGCCCGTCGCCGCCCTCCCGTCCCCCTTCGCCTTCGGCACCCCCGAGTTCCAGCCCGCCGCGATCCTCTCCCTGTGCATCGTGATGCTGGTCCTCATGACCGAGTCCAGCGCCGGGATGCTCGCCCTCGGCGAGATCTGCGAGCGACCCAGCGACGGGAAGACCATCACCCGGGGCCTGCGCACCGACGGCATCGCCACCCTGCTCGGCCCCGTCTTCGGCGGCTTCCCCACCTCCGCCTTCGCGCAGAACGTCGGCGTCGTCTCGCTCACCCGGGTCCGCTCCCGCTACGTGGTCGCCGTCGCCGGCGGCGCCCTCCTGGTGCTCGGCGCCTTCCCGGTCCTCGGAGCGGTCGTCTCCATGGTCCCGATGCCCGTCCTTGGCGGCGCCGGCATCGTCCTCTTCGGCTCCATCGCGGTCAGCGGCATCCGGACCCTCTCCGAGGCCGGACTCGACGACAGCTCCAACATCATCCTGGTGGCCGTCGCGCTCGGCGCGGGCATCATCCCGCTCGCCGCGCCCACCTTCTACGCCGGGTTCCCCGCCTGGGCGCAGACGGTGCTCGGCTCCGGCATCAGCGCGGGCGCGCTCGTCGCCGTCCTGCTGAACCTGTTCTTCCACCATCTCGGCACCCGGAGCCGTCACGCGGCCCCGGCACTCAAATCCTCCTAGGGTCCTGCCGTGCCCACCCCACCCATGAGGAATGAAGGAAGCACCGCCATGGCAGCACCTTCGGCAGCCCCCCAGCGCATCGTCATCGAGAACGCGGCGATCGCGACCGTCGACGCGCACGACACCGAGTACGCCTCCGGCCACCTCGTCGTCGCCGACAACAAGATCGAGTCCCTCGGCGCCGGCAAGGCCCCCGAGAACCTGGAGAACGTGGTCCGGCGGATCGACGCCACCGGCCACCTGATCACCCCGGGCCTGGTCAACACCCACCACCACTTCTACCAGTGGATCACCCGGGGCCTCGCGACCGACCACAACCTGTTCAACTGGCTGGTCGCGCTCTACCCCACGTGGGCGCGGATCGACGAGGCCATGGTCCGCGTCGCCGCCCAGGGCTCGCTCGCCATGATGGCCCGCGGCGGCGTCACCACCGCCATGGACCACCACTACGTCTTCCCGAAGGGCTCCGGCGACCTGTCCGGTGCCATCATCGGCGCCGCCTCCGACATGGGCGTGCGCTTCACGCTGGCCCGCGGCTCCATGGACCGCAGCGAGAAGGACGGCGGCCTGCCGCCGGACTTCGCCGTCGAGACCACCGAGGGCGCGCTCGCCGCGACCGAGGAGACGGTGAAGAAGCACCACGACGCCTCCTTCGACTCGATGACGCAGGTCGCCGTCGCCCCCTGTTCGCCCTTCTCCATCTCCACCGAGCTGCTCCGCGAGGGCGCCGCCCTCGGCCGCCGCCTCGGCGTGCGCATGCACACCCACGGCTCGGAGACCGTGGAGGAGGAGAAGTTCTGCCACGAGCTCTTCGGCATGGGCCCGACCGACTACTTCGAGTCGACCGGCTTCCTCGGCGAGGACGTGTGGATGGCGCACTGCGTCCACATGAACGACTCCGACATCGCCGCCTTCGCCCGCACCAAGACCGGCGTCGCGCACTGCCCGTCGTCGAACGCCCGCCTCGCCGCCGGCATCGCCCGCGTCCCCGACATGCTGCGGGCGGGCGTCCCGGTCGGCCTCGGCGTCGACGGCACCGCCTCCAACGAGTCCGGCGAGCTCCACACCGAACTGCGCAACGCCCTGCTCGTCAACCGCCTCGGCGCCCACCGCGAGGCCGCGCTCAACGCCCGCCAGGCCCTGCGCCTCGGCACCTACGGCGGCGCGCAGGTCCTCGGCCGCGCCGACAACATCGGCTCCCTGGAGGCCGGCAAGCTCGCCGACTTCGTCCTCTGGAAGATCGACGGCCTCGGCCACTCGTCCATCGCCGACCCGGTCACCGCCATCGTCTTCGGCGCGGCGGCCCCGGTCACCGCCTCCTTCGTCAACGGCAAGCAGATCGTCGAGAACAACCGACTGCTCTTCGCCGACGAGGAGCAGATCGCGCGTGACGCGCGCGCGGAGGCGCAGCGCCTGGCCCGCATCGCGGCCCAGGGCTGACCCTCCCCCCGGAGTCCGGTCGAGGGGGACGGCCCTCGACCGGTCGCCGCGGACCCGAGCGGGGTCCGCGGCAGCCCGACCGGGAGGCGCCGTGCGCACCAGTCGCACGGCGCCCCCGGGACGGCGAGGCGTTCCCGCACCCCCACCGGGCGCCCCGCCCCCGCGCCGCACCCCTTCCTCCGGCGCACCGCACCACCCCGTTCCGAGCCGCACCTCCTGCACTTCGCACCGCATCGCACCACCTCCCTGACACCCGCGTCACCGCCGACGTGTACCCGACCGGAGGAACCGCCGTGGCCGACGAGCCCCAGGTTCGCAATGCACAAGACGCAGGCACCGCCCCGGAAGGCCGGACCAAGCATCCGGTCGACGAGACCCTGCCCCCACTGAAGATGTTCACCAGCGGCCTCCAGCACGTGGCCGCGATGTACGCGGGCGTGGTGGCCCCGCCGCTGATCGTCGGAGCGGCCGTCGGCCTCTCCGGCACCGAGCTGACCTTCCTGACCGGCGCCAGCCTCTTCACCGCCGGCCTCGCGACCTTCCTCCAGACCCTCGGCGTCTGGAAGATCGGCGCCAAGCTCCCCTTCGTCAACGGCGTCACCTTCGCGGGCGTGGCCCCGATGCTCGCCATCGTCGACACGACGGAGGACAAGGCCGACGCCCTGCCGATCATCTTCGGCGCGATCATCGTCGCCGGTCTCCTCGGCTTCCTCGCCGCGCCGTGGTTCTCCCGGCTGGTGCGGTTCTTCCCGCCGGTCGTCACCGGCACCGTGATCACCCTCATCGGCATCTCGCTGCTGCCGGTCGCCTTCGGCTGGGCCCAGGGCCCCAACCCGGCGGCGGACGACTACGGTTCGGGCAAGTTCCTCGCCCTGGCCGCCGTCACCCTGGCCGTCGTCCTGCTGCTGCGCCGCTTCACCCGCGGCTTCCTCAAGCAGATCGCGGTCCTCGTCGGCCTGGTCCTCGGCACGCTGATCGCCATACCCTTCGGCGTCACCGACTTCTCCCCGGTGACCGAGGCGGACATCGTCGGCTTCCCGAGCCCCTTCCACTTCGGCGCCCCGCAGTTCGCCCTCGCCGCGATCGTCTCGATGTGCGTGGTCATGCTGGTCTCGATGACCGAGTCCACCGCCGACATGCTGGCGCTGGGCGAGATCGTCGAGCGGCCCGCGGACGAGAAGACCATCGCGGCCGGCCTGCGCGCCGACACCCTCGGCTCGGCGCTCAGCCCGCTCTTCAACGGCTTCATGTGCAGCGCCTTCGCCCAGAACGTCGGCCTGGTCGCCATGACCCGGATCCGCAGCCGCTTCGTCGTCGCCTGCGGCGGCGGCCTGCTGGTCCTGATGGGCCTGTCGCCGGTGATGGCCTCGCTGATCTCGGTCGTGCCCCGCCCGGTCCTCGGCGGCGCCGGCGTCGTCCTCTTCGGCTCGGTCGCGGCCAGCGGCATCCAGACCCTGGTCAAGGCCGGCCTGGAGAAGGACAACAACGTCCTCATCGTGGCCGTCTCGATCGCGGTCGGCATCATCCCGATCACCAAGCCGGACTTCTACCACGCCTTCCCGGAGACCGCCCAGATCATCCTGGACTCCGGCATCTCCACCGGCTGCGTGGCCGCCGTCCTGCTCAACGTGGTCTTCAACCACTTCGGCCGCCGCGCGGACGACGACGAGGTGACCGCGCCGATGGAGCCGGGCGACGAGATCTCGGAGACCCGCGGCGCCAAGGCGGCCCACGTCCACTAGGACCCGCCGCACCCGCCCCGCCCGCCCCGGGCCCCGCGCACCGCGCGGGGCCCGGGGCACCGCCGTCCCCCGGGGCGCCCGCGCCCTCACCGCCACTCCAGCGCGATCCGCCGGGCGCACTCGCGGGCCAGCGCCGGATAGGCGGCGGCGATCGCCTCGTACAGCCTGCGCCGCAGCAGCCGTTCGGCCTCCCGGCGGCCGGTGTCGCCGTACAGCCCGTCGAGCAGCGTCTCGTACCGGACCAGCGCCTGCCGCAGATAGCCCACCTGCCAGCGCACGAGCGAGCTGGCCGGTGCCGGCGCGTCCCCTCCGCCCGGGCCGCGGGCGGTCAGCAGGTGCCGGTGGCGGGCCGCCCGCCGCTCCAGCTCGGCCGCGGGCAGCCGCGGCACCAGGATCGGCTCGGCCCGGATCGCCGCGAGCACGGCGGCCCGCCGCCCCTCGGCGAGCACCCCGACGGCGGCGGTCCTGTGCGTCCGGGCCAGGGCCGAGGAGGCCGCCGCGAACTCCGGCGTCCGCTCCACCGACTCCACCCGTGCCAGCAGGTACAGCCGCAGCGGCGCGGGCGCGTACCGCCGCGGATCGCGCCCCTGCACGTCCGGCAGCCCCAGCAGCTCCCGCACCATCGCGTCGGTCCAGCCGCGCCGCCGCACACCGGCCGGCGACACGTACAGCGAACGGTCCGTCATGATCCCCCCAAGAATCGACTACGGAGAGTAACGGTTCCAGTGGAGCACGCCCCACTGACAACGCCCCCTTGCGCACCGCTTCCCCCGCGTGCCATATAGGTCTGGACCTTTCCGACGGAGATGGAGGCCGGCCCGTGCGACGCCCCCGACGCCCGCTTGCCGCAAGCCTGTTGACCACCGGGATGCTCGCCGCCCTCGTCGCCTGCTCCGGCGCCGGGGCCCCGGAGGCGGACACCACCCCGCCCGCCGCCCCCACCGGCCTCACCGCCGCCTCCGGCAGCGCCACCACCGTCCACGTCATGTGGGAGGCCGCCACCGACGACCGCGCCGTCACCGGCTACCAGGTCCTCCAGGACGGCCGCCAGGTCAAGGAGGTCCCCGCCACCACCGTCATGACCGACGTCACCGGCCTCGCCCCCGGCACCCGCCACACCTTCGCCGTCCGCGCCCGGGACGCCGCCGGCAACACCTCGCCCGCCACCCCCGCCGTCCCCGCGACCACCCTCCGCGCCACCGCCGAGGACCGCGAACCCCCCACCGCCCCCCGCGCCCTGCGCGCCGCCCCCGACGGCCCCGGCGCCGCCGTCCTCACCTGGACCGCCGCCCGCGACGACACCCGCGTCACCGCCTACGACGTCTACCAGGCCGGTGTCCGCGTCCACACCGCCCCCGGCACCGCCACCACCGCCCGCCTCACCGGCCTGCGCCCCGGCACCGCCTACTCGCTCACCCTCCGCGCCCGCGACGCCGCCGAGAACTCGTCCCCGGACAGCCCCCCGGCCGACCTCACCACCGCCCCCGCCCCCGGCGCGCCCCCCAACACCTCCCCGCTCGCCCTCCGGGCCGACTCCGCCCACGGCGAGATCACCCTCACCTGGACCCCGCCGAAGACCGGGGCCCCCGTCACCCACCACGAACTCCACATCGACGGCCGCTTCGCCACCACCATCGTCTGGGGCACCGCCCCGCCCCCCGGCCGCGCCGCCTACACCTTCCCGGCCCAGGCGAAACCCGGCACCCGCCTCACCCTCACCCTCCGCGCCCGCCTCCCCGACGGCACCTGGGGCGACTTCTCCGCCCCCCGCGCGGTCGTGGTCCGCTGACCCCGCCCGGGGGTGTCCCTCAGGCCGTTCCCGGCACCCCCGAACTACCCTGGAACCGTGGCCGAGACCGTTCTCACCAATACCGGGCTGGACCGTTTCCTCGCGCGCCTCGACGGCGGGGCCGAGGCACGGGACCCCGCCTTCCGGCGGGCCGCCGAGGTGGTCCTGGGCCTGCTGGCGCTGCGCGGGGCCGACCGGGGGAGCGGGATGCCCGAGCCGGGGCCCGCGCTCGTGCGCCGGCTGCTCGTGGAGGACCTGCCGGCCTTCGTCTACGTGCCGCCGGGAGAGCTGGCGGCCTACCCGGCCGTGCTGGAGGCGCTCGCGGGGTGCTTCGACGGGGGCCTGCGCGAGCGGGTCGCCGCCGTCGTCGGCGAGAACGCCGGGGACTTCGAGCGGGCCATGGGCGATCCGGGCAACCTCACCTGGTACCGGTGGTACGCCTCCCTGCTGCGGACCGTGGGGGCCGACCTCGGCGACGCCGAGGACGTCCGGCGGCGGATCGGCGCCCTCGACGGCGCGCCGCTGCCCGACGGGGTGCTGCGGGCCGACCTCATGGGGCGGACCGCGCTCGCCGACACCGTCCTCGCCGAGGCCGTCGCCCGCGCCTACGTGCGCGACGCCGAGCGGCCGCCCGCCGCGGGCCCGCTCCTCACCGACCACGCCGTCGCCGCCGGCGTCGGCCGGGTCGCCGCCGCGCTCCTCGACCGCTGGACCGCCGCCGGCCTCGCCGAGCAGCTCACCGGGGCGTACGCCCACTTCGCGCCCGGCCCCGACGACTTCCCCCACCTCGTCCTCGCCGACGCCCTCCTCGACGAGCACATGGACTACCACGGCGACCCCGGCATCGCCCTCCCGCCGTCCCGGCCCGCCGGGGACGGGGACCCCGAGCGGGACGCCGATGCCCTGCTCGCCGCCGTCGAGGAACTGGCCGAGGAGGAGTACGAGCCGTACGGCGGCGAGGCGCCGCACCTGCTGTACGCGCTCTACCAGCGCGGCTGCGCCGCCGACTCGATCGCCCGCCGCGCCGCCGAGTACGAGGACTGGACCGTCGACCCGGCCCTGGAGGACGTGCCGGTGACCGTGCCGGAGGGCGTCACCGGCGCCTACGTCACCCCGCCGGTGCCCGAACTCGTGCGGCTGCTCGGCTCCGCAGGCCTCGGCGAGGACGACCGGGCCCGCCTGGAGGGCCCCGCCCGCGAACTCGCCGCCGTCGCCGACCGGCTCGCCGCCACCGGCCTGGTCCTGCGCGCCGGGGACGCCTTCGGCCTGACCCCGCGCGGCGCCGCCACCGTCCGCTACCTCCTGCGGGTGCGCGGGATCGCGGCCCCCACCGCCGCCGAGGCGACGGCCTGGTCCGCCCGGGAGCTGGTGGCCGCCGCCGCGCGCTGGCCGCAGGCGCCCGCCGCGCACGCGCTGGCCGACTGGCTGCACGCGCGCGGGGACACCGCCGAGGCCTGGTCGGAGCTGCTGGCCGCGTTCGGCGCCGTCCACCCGCACGCCGCCGAAGGAGCCGACGTACGCGCCCTGTTCGGGCTCCTCGACACCGCGACCGCCCCGCCCGGTGCCCTGCGCGGGGCCCTGCGCGACCCGGTGACCGGCGCCTACGCGCTGCACGCGCTCCGGGCGCGCGGCGAGGAGGCCGACGCGGTCCAGGTGCCGGTGTCGGCCCGCGCCCTGTTCGTCCTCGACCGCCTGCCCGGCAAGAAGGGGCCGCTGGAGTCCCGGCGGGCCGCCTTCGACGCCGCCGCCGCCGACTGGCCGGGCGGCTCGGCCGCCCTGGTCAGGGCGATGGCCGAGGCCGACCCGCACGGCGCCGGCCGGGTCCTCGGCCCCCTCGGCATCAGCCTGCCGTGAGGTACATCCCCGAGGGGCCCGCGCCCGCCGTGTTCCGGCAGGACCGGTGCCCCGACGGGACCGCCCGGATCAGCGCCAGACAGCGGCCGAGCGCCTGCTGGCCGTAGGCGTTGGGGTGCATGGACTCCTGGACGAGGCCCTGGGTGCTCTGGCTGTCGATCCACCGCGCCCACTCGCTCGTCGCGCCCGAGGGCGGCAGCGCGGCGGTCGCCTGGCGGCTCGCCTTCGCGCACACCTCGCGGCCCTGGAGCGCGTCCCGCAGGTCCAGGAACTGCGCGTCCTTCGCCACCGCGACCTGCCGCAGCCGGCCGGAGAGCTGGGGGACGAGGGAGTCCCGCGCCCAGTCGGCGTCCTTGTTCCAGAACGGGCAGCCGCCGGTGTTCGTCCGGGACCAGCCGCTCTCGGGGTAGCGGTTCTCGGCCGCGCGGGGGAGCGGCGACGGGTAGGACTGGAGCACGATCCGGTAGTCGGAGGCCGCGTAGCCCGCGTCGGCCATCACCGCCCGGACCTCGTCGACGGCCTTCCCGACGGAGGCCGTCACGGCGTCGATCCTGGCGTCGACCTCGGCCTGCTGGTCGTCGTGGCAGTAGGAGTACCAGACGAGGTAGTCGGTGGCGCAGGCGGTGATGATGTCGGCGAAGCCGAGGTCGTTGCCGCCGACGGAGAGGACGATCAGCTCCACGTCGTGCGAGGCGGCGACGGCGGCCAGCCGGTCGGCCTGCGGCGCCTCGCCCTTGTATGCCCGGCCGCCCTGCGAGGCGCGGAAGACGTTCTCGGTGGTGGCGCCGGAGCAGGCCAGGTTGATCAGGGAGCTCGCGATCGGCCCGGCGCTGCGCACCTCGGAGACGTCGGAGCGGTGGCAGCCGCCGGCGGTGGAGCCGTACACCCGGGTGGGGTCGTAGCCGCTGCCGGTCCAGGCGCGGTCCGTGCCGTCGCGGCTGCCGGAGTTCGTGAGGCCGTTGCCGAGCCAGCGGCCGGCCTCGCCGGAGATGTAGCTGTCGCCCATCGCGACGACGGCGGTGGGGCCGGTGCCGGGGGCGGCGGAGGCGGGCGGGGCGGCGACGGAGGCGAGTCCGGCGGCGGTACACAGTGCCAGGAGTGCGCGCAGCGCGCGGTGGGGGGTCGAGGGCATGGCTGTGCTCCTGCGGTACGCAGTGACGTGGGGGACGACCGCCGGCCGGTGGCATGGCGGAATCTCGCACGGCCCGGCTTGTTACCGCTAGGTAGCTGCACATCTCGGTTCCGTCACGTCCCCTGTGACGCGACAGGCCCCGTCCCCCGGAGCTGTGCGTTCACCGGGGACGGGGCCTGGACGGGCGGGGCGTGGGGGCGTCAGCCGACCAGCTGCTCGTACGCGGGCAGGGTGAGGAAGTCCGCGTAGTCGGCGTCGAGCGAGACGTGGAGGAGGAGGTCGTGGGCCTGCTGCCACTTGCCGGCCGCGAAGGCCTCCTCGCCGATCTCGGCGCGGATGGCGGCGAGCTCCTCGGCGGCGACCTTGCGGGCCAGCTCGGGGGTGGCGGTCTCGCCGTTCTCGAAGACCACGCCGGCGTTGATCCACTGCCAGATCTGGGAGCGGGAGATCTCGGCGGTGGCCGCGTCCTCCATGAGGTTGAAGATGGCGACGGCGCCGAGGCCGCGCAGCCACGCCTCGATGTAACGGATGCCGACCTGGGCCGCGTTGCGCAGTCCGTCGTACGTCGGCTTCGCGTCGAGCGAGTCGATGGCGATGAGGTCGCCGGGGGCCACCGAGACGTCCTCGCGCAGGCGGTCCTTCTGGTTGGGCTTGTCGCCGAGGACGGCGTCGAAGGAGGCCATGGCGATCGGGACCAGGTCGGGGTGGGCCACCCAGGAGCCGTCGAAGCCGTCGCCGGCCTCGCGGTCCTTGTCGGCCTTGACCTTCTCGAAGGCGACCTTGTTGACCTCGGCGTCCTTGCGGGACGGGATGAAGGCCGCCATGCCGCCGATCGCGTGCGCGCCGCGCTTGTGGCAGGTGCGGACGAGGAGTTCGGTGTACGCCCGCATGAACGGGGCGGTCATCGTCACCGCGTTGCGGTCCGGGAGGACGAACTTGGCCCCGCCGTCACGGAAGTTCTTGACGATGGAGAAGAGGTAGTCCCAGCGGCCCGCGTTCAGGCCGGCGGCGTGGTCGCGGAGCTCGTAGAGGATCTCCTCCATCTCGTACGCGGCCGTGATGGTCTCGATGAGGACCGTGGCGCGGACGGTGCCCTGCGGGATGCCGACGTAGTCCTGGGCGAAGACGAAGATGTCGTTCCAGAGGCGGGCCTCCAGGTGCGACTCGGTCTTCGGCAGGTAGAAGTACGGGCCCTTGCCGAGGTCGATCAGGCGCTGCGCGTTGTGGAAGAAGTACAGGCCGAAGTCGACGAGCGCTCCGGGCACCGCGCGGCCCTCGAAGGCGAGGTGACGCTCCTCCAGGTGCCAGCCGCGCGGGCGCATGACGACCGTCGCCAGCTCCTCGGCGGGCTTGAGGGCGTACGACTTGCCGGTGCGCGCGTCGGTGAAGTCGATGTTCCGGGTGTACGCGTCGATCAGGTTGAGCTGGCCGAGGACGACGTTCTCCCAGGTGGGGGCCGAGGCGTCCTCGAAGTCCGCGAGCCACACCCGCGCGCCCGAGTTGAGCGCGTTGATCGTCATCTTCCGGTCGGTCGGACCGGTGATCTCGACGCGGCGGTCGTTCAGGGCCGCCGGGGCCGGGGCGACCTTCCAGGAGTCGTCGGCGCGGATCGCCGCGGTCTCCGGCAGGAAGTCGAGGGTGGAGGTGCGGGCGATCTCGGCCCGGCGCTCCGCGCGGCGGGCCAGCAGCTCGTCACGGCGCGGGGTGAACCGGCGGTGGAGCTCGGCGACGAAGGCGAGGGCCGCCTCCGTCAGCACCTCCTCCTGGCGCGGCAGGGGCTCGGCGTCGACGACGACCAGGGGGGACGGCGCTGGTGCGGACATGAACTGTCACTTCCTTCAGCGGACTACGCGTGCGGTACCGGGCGGCCGCCGGGCGTCACGGACGGCACGGAGTGCCGCGGGTGCCGAGATACGGCCGCGAGCGCCCTCGCAGGGGCTCAGGCGCTTCTACGCAGTGGATATTAGTTTCCTCATGGTGGAAGTTCAATCGTTTGTTGATGTCGAGATTCTTCGGGTCGACAGAACGTGGCTCCCGGTGCCAGGCCCTTCACTCCAGGTGCCCGCCCCCGCCCGGTCTCACCCCTCCAGCCGGTACAGGTCCGCCTCCGTGTCGACGTCGAAGGGCTCGGCCACGTCCCCGCACTCCACCAGCGCGATCGCGTCGCGGTGCGCCGCCAGGTACTCCCGTGCCCCCTGGTCGCCCTCCGCGCCCGCCGCGATCCCCGCCCAGCGGTCCGCCCCGAACAGCACCGGGTGCCCGCGCCTCCCCCCGTACGAGGCCGCCGCCAGCGCGTCCCGCCCGCCGTACGCCCCCCGCACCCGGGCCACCGCCGCCGCCCCGATCCCCGGCTGGTCCACCAGCGACACCAGCGCCGCGTCCACCCCGCCCGGATCCGCCGCCAGCGAGGCGAGCCCCACCCGCAGCGAGGAGCCCATCCCGCCCTCCCACTCCGGGTTCTCCACCACCACGCAGCCCGGCAGCTCCGCCCGCTCCCGCACGAGCTCCGCCGAGGCGCCCAGCACCACGTGCACCACCGCGCAGCCGCCCTCGCGCAGCACCCGCACCGCGTGTTCGACCAGCGGCCGGCCCCGGTACGGCAGGAGGGCCTTCGGACGCCCGCCGAGCCGGCGGCCGCCGCCGGCGGCGAGCAGCAGCCCGGCGACGGGCGGAGGGGAGGAAGGGGAGGGAGAGGCTGTCTTCGTCATGGGGACTGCATACCGCACGACGCGGAATGACACGGTCGCATGAATGCGCGGCACGCACTCTTCCCCGCCGGGCGGCCGGGGAGTTAACTGACCCCCACTCAGGGCGCCCGACCACCGCCCGGGGCAAGGGGAGCGGACGTCTCGGAGCGGGGGACCGTGTTGCGGAGCGTGGGGCAGAGGCGAGTGACCGGCGAGGCAGTGGACCCGAGGGTGACCGGACTGCGGTCCGCCGTGTCCCGGCTCCGGCGGGAACTGGCCGGACACCGGGTGGACCTCGCCGACCGGGAGGTCGCCGAGGACGAACTCGCCGCGCTCGACGCGATGGCGGTGAGCGGCGCCCCCGAGGTGTGGCGGCTGCGCCGCAGCCTGCTGCTCGTCGCCGGCTCGCTCGGCTCCGTCAGCGCCCTCTCCGAGGCGCTGACCGGCGTCCGCCACGCGGTCGAGCTCTTCGGCCCCGCCGTACCGCCGCAGCCGCCCGCGCCCTGAGCCCCGGCGCCGCGCGGCTCAGCGCCGGATCAGGCGCCGCTCGCGGGCCGCCGCCACCGCCGCCGTCCGCGAGTCCACGCCCAGCTTGGCGAAGACGTGCACCAGATGGGACTTCACCGTCGCCTGGCTGAGGAAGAGCACCTTGCTGATCTGCTGGTTCGACAGGCCCTCGCCGACCAGCTGGAGCACCTCCAGCTCCCGCTTGGTCAGCGCCTCCGCCGGGGTCCGCATCCGGTCCATCAGCCGGTGCGCCACCGCCGGGGCCAGCGCCGACTGCCCGGCCGCCGCCGTCCGCACCGCCGCCGCCAGCTCCTCCGGCGGCGCGTCCTTCAGCAGATAGCCCGAGGCACCGGCCTCCACCGCCGCCAGGATGTCCGCGTCCGTGTCGTACGTCGTCAGCACCAGCACCCGCGGCCCGCCCGGTACGGCCGTGATCGCCGCCGCCGCCTCCGAACCGTGCATCCCCGCGCCGAACTGGAGGTCCATCAGGACCACGTCGACGCCCCCGGCCGCCGCCAGCTCCACCGCGCGCTCCGCCGTCGCCGCCTCGCCGACCACGGTGAATCCGGGCTCGGTGTCGAGCACCGCGCGCAGCCCCGCCCGCACCACCGGATGGTCGTCGGCGAGCAGCAGCCTGATCACCGGATCCGTCACGTCCGCCCTCCTCCGGGCAGCGGGAGCGTGACCGCGACCGCCGCGCCCTGGCCGGGCGCCGACTCGACCGTGAACGTGCCGCCCAGCGACTCCGCCCGCGAGCGCATCGCCGGCAGTCCGAAACCACCGCCGTCGCCGGAGGGGCGCGTCCCCTCCGGGTCGAAGCCCTTCCCGTCGTCCACCACGTCCAGCGCCACCGAGTCCTCCATGAACGACAGGGTGATCTCCGCCCGCGCCGCCCCCGCGTGCCGCACCGTGTTCCCCAGCGCCGACTGCGCGATCCGCAGCAGCGCCACCTCGTACGGCGTCGGCAGCTCCACCGGCGTGCCGCTCACCGAGAACCGCACCCGCGGCCCCGCGCCCGGCTCGCACAGCCGCTCCAGGGCCGCCGCCAGCGAGCCGTGCTCCAGGTCCGGCGGCGTCAGCGCCCGCACGAAGCGGCGCGCCTCCGCCAGGTTGTCCTGCGCCGCCTGCCGCGCCCGGTCGATGTGCCCGGCCGCCGGCGAACCCTCCGGGAGCGCCCGCTCGGCCGCCCGCAGCAGCAGCTGGATCGACGACAGCCCCTGGGCGAGCGTGTCGTGGATCTCCCGGGCCAGCCGCTCCCGCTCGGCCAGCGTCCCCGCGTGCCGCTCCGCCGCCGCCAGCTCGGCCCGGGTCGCGATCAGCTCCTCGATCAGCCGCCGCCGCCGCTCGCTCTCCCGGTACAGCGCCTGGTAGCCGAGGACGGTCGCCACGGCCACGGCGGCGCCGAGCAGCGGCCCGATGAAGACCCCCGGGTTCAGGGCGGCGCCGTGCCCGACGTAGGAGAGGATCGCCGCGCCCGCCGTCAGCGCGACCGCTGGCAGCGACCAGCGGGCCGGCAGCAGGTGCAGCTGGAGGAAGTACAGCGGGAACGCCAGCCACAGCGCCTCCGGCGTCGCCCACAGCAGGCCCAGCCAGGACAGCGCCAGGACGGCCAGCCAGCCGCCCGCCGCCCGCTGCGAGGCCCGTACGGAGGGGAGCCAGGCCCCCGCCGCGTAGACCGCGCCGGTGAGGGCCGCGAGGACCGTGCCCGCGGTCGAGCCGGAGCGCACCGCGGCGAGGACGAGCAGCCCCGCCATGAGCAGGTGCAGACAGAGGCGCAGGGCGCGGAGGGCGGGGGTGAGCGTGCGCGGATCCATGACCCCACCAGCGTAGACAGGGGCCGCCCGCCCGGACTCAACCGAAAGTTTGATTACGGAGCCATCCGTGGCGCGATGCCCCCGGGGGGCGGCCGCCAGCAGGCTTGGTCCCATGTTCGTGGCATGGAGAGACCTGAGATTCGCCAAGGGGCGGTTCGCCCTCATGGGCACGGTGATCGTGCTGATCACCCTGCTCGTGGGGCTCCTTTCCGGGCTGACGGCCGGACTCGCGCGGGAGAACGTCTCCGCGATCACCGGCCTGCCCGCCGACCGCATCGCCTTCGCCGCCCCGCCGGCCGGGCAGTCGGTCTCGTTCACCCGGTCGACGGTGACCGGGAAGCAGGAGGACGCCTGGGCGGAGCGGCCCGGCGTGACCGGGGCGGCGCCGCTCGGCATCAGCACCCTCAACGCGGTCGCGGGCGAGCGGACCGCCGCCGTCTCCGCCTTCGGCACGGAGCCCGGCGACGGCCTCGCGCCGGCGCCCGTCGCGCCCGGGAAGGCCGTCCTGTCCGAGTCGGCCGCGGAGGAACTCGGCGCCCGCGCCGGGGACGCGGTCCGGCTCGGCCCGCTGGAGGTCCGGGTCTCCGCGGTCGCCGGGGACGCCTCGTACAGCCACACGCCCGTCGTGTGGACCTCCCTCGGCGACTGGCGGCGGCTCGGTCACGGCGGCGCCACGGCGGAGGAGGGGGCGACCGTGCTCGCGCTGCGCGGCGACGGCGTCGACTGGGCGGCGGGTGACGCGGCGGCCGGCACCGAGGCGCGGACCGTGGACGACGCCCTCACCGCCATAGGGTCCTACCAGGCCGAGAACGGCTCCCTCCAGCTCATGCGCGGCTTCCTCTTCGTGATCTCCGCGCTCGTCATAGGGGCCTTCTTCACCGTCTGGACCATCCAGCGGAGCGGCGACGTCGCCGTCCTCAAGGCGCTCGGCGCCTCCACGCCCTATCTGCTGCGCGACGCGCTCGGGCAGGCCGTGCTGATGCTGGTCGCCGGGACGCTGCTCGGCACCGGCCTCGCCCTCGGCATCGGAGCGCTCGTCAGCGGCGGCGACGTGCCGTTCGTGCTCTCGCCGTCGACCGTGCTCGGTCCCGCAGGCGTCATCATCGCGCTCGGCGCGATCGGCTCCGCCCTGTCCATCCGGCGGATCACCGCCGTCGACCCCCTCACCGCGCTCGGGAGCGTCCGATGAGCCTCGAACTCGATGCCGTGACCCTGACCTACCCGGACGGCGACGGGCGGCTCACCGCCCTCGACGCGGTCTCCCTGACCGTCCCGCCCGGCCGCATGACGGCCGTCGTCGGGCCCTCCGGCTCCGGCAAGTCCAGCCTGCTCGCCGTCGCCGCGACCCTCGTCACCCCCGACCGGGGGCGGGTCGTCGTCGCCGGGACGGACACGGCGGGGCTCGACGCGGCGGGACGGGCCGCGCTGCGGCGGGCGTCGATCGGGATCGTCTTCCAGCAGCCGAACCTGCTGCCCTCGCTGACGGCGGTCGAACAGCTCCAGGTGATGGCGCACCTGTCCGGGCGCCCGCCCGCGGCGGTGCGAGGGCGGGCCATGGAACTGCTCGACGCGGTGGGCCTGGCGGACCGGGCGGGGCGCCGGCCGCACCAGCTCTCCGGCGGCCAGCGCCAGCGCGTCAACATCGCGCGGGCGCTGATGAACGAGCCGGCCGTGCTGCTGGTCGACGAGCCGACGAGCGCGCTGGACCACGAGCGGGGGGCGGCGGTCGTGGCGCTCCTGAAGGACCTGACCCGGGTGCGCGGCACGGCGACGGTGCTCGTCACGCACGACCACGCGCATCTGGCGGCCGCCGACGACACGGCCCGTGTCCAGGACGGCCGCCTCACCCTTCCCGCCCGGACCTGACCCCGCCCCGCTCCCGCCCCCGTCCCCGCCTCCCGCCCCCCCCGCGTCCGCACCGCGGCGGAGGGGCGGGCCGGCCCCAGGCGGGGGTTACGCGTGGTTGCTGTTGGTGGTGAGGGCGGTGGAGAGTTCCCGGGCCACCTGCTGGAGGATGGGGACGATCTTCTCCGTGGCGGCCTCGGTGACCCGCCCCGCCGGGCCCGAGATGGAGATCGCCGCCGCGGTGGGCGAGTCGGGGACCGACACCGCGAGGCACCGGACCCCTATCTCCTGCTCGTTGTCGTCGACGGCGTACCCCGTCTCGCGCACCGCCGCGAGCGCCGCGAGGAACCCGTCCGCCGTGGTGATCGTCTTCTCCGTGGCGGCCGGCATCCCCGTGCGGGAGAGCAGCGCGCGCACCTCGTCGTCCGGCGTGTGCGCGAGGAGCGCCTTGCCGACGCCGGTGGAGTGCGGCAGCACCCGGCGGCCGACCTCGGTGAACATCCGCATGGAGTGCTTGGACGGCACCTGCGCGACGTACACGATCTCGTCGCCGTCGAGCAGCGCCATGTTCGCCGTCTCGCCGGTCTCCTCGACGAGCCGCGCGAGGTAGGGGCGGGCCCAGGTGCCGAGGAGGCGGGAGGCGGACTCGCCGAGGCGGATGAGGCGGGGGCCGAGCGCGTACCGCCGGTTCGGCTGCTGGCGGACGTAGCCGCAGGCGACGAGCGTGCGCATCAGGCGGTGGATGGTGGGCAGCGGCAGTCCGCTGCTGGCGGAGAGCTCGCTCAGCCCGACCTCGCCCCCCGCGTCGGCCATCCGTTCCAGGAGGTCGAAGGCGCGCTCGAGGGACTGGACGCCACCGCTCGCGGCGGGCTTGGCGGCGTCGGTGGTGCTGGCGCTGGACGTCGGCACGTCAACGGTCCTTTCGGGGCAGGCGGGCAAGGCAGCAGCCTACCGGGCCGCCGGGCCGGGCACAGTGTGCGGGGCCCGGCGTCCCGGCCGGTCAGCGGGGTGTTTGTCCGTTGTCGGCGGCTGCTCGGCGGGGGTCTGGACCGCCCCGCCTGTGCGGAGCTACCTTCTACTGTACGAAATATGGATTCCACTTTGTGGAAACATCCAAGCGAGTCGGGCCGGGTTCCACCCGGAGGGACCCACTCTTGACGGCATGTCGTCCCGGCCGCAGACTCCTTCAACAGTTCGTTGAATTTTCGCTTCCCCGAAGCGGAACGGAAAGGGGCATGGTGGACGTCAACCTGGTACTGCGCTCGACCCGGGTGGTCACCCCGGAGGGCACACGGCCGGCGGCCATCGCCGTCTCGGACGGAACGATCGCGGCGGTCCTGCCGTACGACTCCGAGCCGCCCGCCGGAGCGGTCCTGGAAGACGTCGGCGACGACGTCGTCCTCCCCGGCCTCGTCGACTCGCACGTCCACGTGAACGACCCCGGCCGCACCGAGTGGGAGGGCTTCTGGACCGCCACCCGCGCGGCCGCCGCCGGCGGCATCACGACCATCGTCGACATGCCGCTGAACTCGCTGCCGCCGACCACGACGGTGGAGAACCTGCGCACCAAGCAGGAGGTCGCCCGGGCGAAGGCCCACGTCGACGTCGGCTTCTGGGGCGGCGCGCTGCCGGACAACGTCAAGGACCTCCGCCCCCTGCACGACGCGGGCGTCTACGGCTTCAAGTGCTTCCTGTCGCCGTCGGGCGTCGAGGAGTTCCCCGAGCTGGACCAGGAGCAGCTGGCCCGCTCCCTCGCCGAGATCGCCGGTTTCGACGGGCTGATGATCGTGCACGCCGAGGACCCGCACCACCTCGCCGCCGCCCCGCAGAAGTCCTCGTCCCAGTACGCCGACTTCCTCGCCTCCCGGCCCCGGGACGCCGAGAACACCGCGATCGCGAACCTCATCGACCAGGCCCGCCGGCTCGGCGCCCGCGTCCACGTCCTGCACCTGTCCTCCTCCGACGCGCTGCCGCTCATCGCCGCCGCCAAGGCCGAGGGCGT
Organism: Streptomyces sp. NPDC058758; assembly: GCF_042746075.1. NCBI lineage: Bacteria > Bacillati > Actinomycetota > Actinomycetes > Kitasatosporales > Streptomycetaceae > Streptomyces > Streptomyces sp. NPDC058758. Next base: position 68,600 of record NZ_JBHYPS010000006.1, read on the forward strand.
CAAGGTCACCGTCGAGTCCTGTCCCCACTTCCTCACCCTGACGGCCGAGGAGATCCCGGACGGGGCGACCGAGTTCAAGTGCTGCCCGCCGATCCGCGAGGCCGTCAACCAGGACGCGCTGTGGCAGGGGCTCGCCGACGGCGTCATCGACTGCATCGTCTCCGACCACTCGCCGTCGACCGCCGACCTCAAGACGCCGGACTTCGCCTCCGCGTGGGGCGGGATCTCCTCCCTCCAGCTCGGGCTGCCCGCCATCTGGACCGAGGCCCGCCGCCGGGGCCACTCCCTGGAGGACGTGGTGCGCTGGATGTCCGCCGGCCCCGCCCGCCTCGCCGGCCTGGACCGCAAGGGCGCCATCGCCCCGGGCAAGGACGCCGACTTCGCCGTGATCGACCCCGACGCCACCTTCACCGTCGACCCGGTCGAGCTCCAGCACCGCAACCGCATCACCGCCTACGCGGGCAAGACCCTCCACGGCGTCGTGAAGTCCACCTGGCTGCGCGGCGAGCGGATCAACGACCACGGCACCCTGGCCGAGCCCTCCGGCCGCCTCCTCGAAAGGAACAACTGACCCGTGAGCACCGGCATACCCTCCTTCACCGGCGACGCCAGCCCGTACGGCGGCGGCGACCCGTACGCCGACTACCGCACGGCCGAGTTCCCCTTCACCCAGTACGCGGACCTGGCCGACCGCCGCCTCGGCGCCGGCGTCATCGCCGCCAACGACGAGTTCTTCGCCGAGCGCGAGAACCTGCTGAAGCCCGAGGCCGCCGAGTTCGACCCCGAGCACTTCGGCCACAAGGGCAAGATCATGGACGGCTGGGAGACCCGCCGCCGGCGCGGCGTCTCGGCCGCCGAGCCGCACCCGACCGCCGAGGACCACGACTGGGCCCTCGTCCGGCTCGGCGCCCCCGGCGTGATCCGCGGCATCGTCGTCGACACCGCCCACTTCCGCGGCAACTACCCGCAGGCCGTTTCCGTCGAGGCCACCTCCGTCCCCGGCTCGCCCTCCCCCGAGGACCTGCTCGCCGACGACGTGAAGTGGACGACCCTCGTCCCGCGCACCGCCATCGGCGGCCACGCCGCCAACGGCTTCGCCGTCGACGTCGAGCAGCGCTTCACCCACCTCCGCGTCAACCAGCACCCCGACGGCGGCATCGCCCGGCTCCGCGTGTACGGCGAGGTCGCCCCCGACCCGGCGTGGCTGGACGTCCTCGGCACCTTCGACCTCGCCGCCCTGGAGAACGGCGGCCAGGTCGAGGACGCCTCCGACCGCTTCTACTCGCCGGCCACCAACACCATCCAGCCCGGCCGCTCCCGCAAGATGGACGACGGCTGGGAGACCCGCCGCCGCCGCGACAAGGGCAACGACTGGATCCGCTACTCCCTCGTCGCCGAGGCCGCGATCCGCGCCGTCGAGATCGACACCGCCTACCTCAAGGGCAACAGCGCCGGCTGGGCCGCGCTCTCCGTGGCCGCCGAGGGCTCCGACGACTGGACCGAGATCCTGCCCCGGACCCGCCTCCAGCCCGACACCAACCACCGCTTCGTGCTCGACGCGCCGGCCGTCGGCTCCCGGGTGCGGATCGACATCTACCCGGACGGCGGCATCTCCCGCCTCCGCCTCTTCGGCTCCCTGACCGAGGCGGGCGCGGCCCGGCTCACCGCCCGCCACCAGGAGCTGGGCGGCTGACCGGGGCCGTACGACTCCGGGGGCCCGGCCGGCCGACACCGACCGGCCCCCGGCACGAGCCCGGAGACCCCTCCGGGCCCCCGACTGGGCGGGTACGACACCCCGCCCGGCCCGCGAGGGCGCACCGGCCCGACAGCACCGGTGCGCCCTCGCGCCCCCTTCCTTCCGGTTCGGCCCGCCGCCGGGCGCCGGGCCCGCGAACCCGACCGCGCCCGCCCCGCCGATTCCGCCGTCAGGCCGCGTGGCCGCCGTCCACCGACAGTTCGGCGCCCGTCACGTACCGGCCGTCCGGGCCCGCCAGATAGGCGACGGCCGCGGCCACCTCGTCCGGCGTGCCGAAGCGGCCCAGGGCCGTCATGGCCGCCTGGTCCGCCGCGTACGGGCCGTCCGCCGGGTTGAGGTCCGTGTCGACCGGGCCCGGGTGGACGATGTTCGCCGTGATCCCGCGCCCGCCCAGCTCCCGCGCCAGCGCCCGGTTCAGGCCCGTCAGGGCGGACTTGCTCAGGGTGTAGAGCGTGCCGCCGGGGCCCGGCACCCGCCGGGTCATGCAGGTGCCGATCGTGATGATCCGGCCGCCGTCCGGGAGCCGCTCCGCCGCCGCCTGGCAGGCCAGGAAGGCCGCGCGGACGTTCACCGCGAGCACCCGGTCCACATCGGCGAGGGTCAGCCCGGCGAGCGGGCCGAGGACGCCGACGCCGACATTGTTGACCAGGACGTCGAGCCGCCCCAGGTCGTCCGCCGCCCGGTGCACCGCGCCCGTCGCGTCCCCGGCGTCGGCCGCGTCGGCGCGCAGCGGCAGGGCCCGCCGGCCGGCCGCCTCGATGCGGGCCGCGACCTCCTTCGCCGCCGCCCCGTCGCGTACGTAGGTGAAGGCCACGTCGGCGCCCTCCCGGGCGAGCCGCACCGCCGTCGCCGCGCCGATGCCGCGGCTGCCGCCCGTCACCAGCACCGCCGTTCCGTTCATCGTGGACATCGCTCCCTGCCTCCTCGGATCGCACAACTGCTTGCGGATTCAAGGAAACTCGGGGCGGGGAAGCCGCGCTGGCGGCCATCGGACATCGCGTTCGCCGCGGACCGATGAGTTCCGCCGCCCGGCGCGGTCGACACCGGTGGAAGACGAAGGAAGCGCACGACGAAAGGCATCCGCCATGGCCACCCTGAGCCTCACCCAGTTCCTCACCCTCGACGGCGTCCACCAGGCTCCGGGCGGCCCCGACGAGGACCGCAGCGGGGGCTTCGAGCACGGCGGCTGGTCCGTGCCCTTCGGCGACGAGGACTTCGGCCGCCGCATCGACGAGATCTTCGCCCGGCCCACCGCCTTCCTCCTGGGCCGCCGCACCTACGACATCTTCGCGGGCTACTGGCCGAAGCGGACCGACCCGTCCGACCCCGTCGCGAGCAAGCTCAACGCCCTGCCCAAGTACGTCGCCACCACCACCCTCGACTCCGCCGACTGGGAGCACACCACCCTGCTGCGCGGCGACGTCGTCCAGGAGGTCGCCGCGCTCAAGGAGAGCCTCGACGGCGAGATCCAGATGCACGGCAGCGCCGGACTCGCCCGCACGCTCCTCGACCACGACCTCATCGACACCCTCCACCTGCACGTCTTCCCGGTCGTCCTCGGCAGCGGCCGCCGGCTCTTCGCCGAGGGGGCCCGCCCGACCGCCTTCCGGCTCACCGAGACGGCCGTCACCGGCGCGGGCGTCGCCCTCCACACGTACGAGCGCACGGGCCGCCCGGAGTACGGCAGCTACGCCTGAGCGGACCCGGAAGATTTGTGTAGTCACCACCGGCACCGCCGGGTACGGTGATCGCTCCGCGTGCGAGCCGCCGAAGTCTCCACCCCGTCAGCAGACCTGGAGACCCGGACCGACATGGCCGCTTCGTCCGCTTCGCCGTACCCCGCCCCCGCGCCCTTCGCCGCCCGGCGCCGCGCCTGGCTCACCGACCTGCCGCTGCTGCTCGTCGCCGTCTTCTGGGGCGGCAGCTACCTCGCCGCCAAGGGCATCACCACCGGCCACACCGTCGTCGCCGTCCTCGTGCTGCGCTTCGCGGTGGTGGTGCCCGTCCTGGTCGCCGCCGGGTGGCGCGGACTGCGGGCGCTGACCGGCGCGCAGTGGCGGGGCGCCGCCCTGCTCGGCGCGATCCTCGCCGGGATCTTCCTCCTGGAGACCTACGGCGTCGTCCACACCTCGGCCACCAACGCGGGCCTGATCATCAGCCTCACCATGATCCTCACCCCGCTCGCCGAGGCCGCCGTCACCGGAAGGAGGCCCTCGCGCGGCTTCCTCGGCGCCGCCGGACTCTCCGTCGCCGGCGTCGTGCTGCTGACGCAGGGCGCGGGCTTCACCGCGCCCTCCCCGGGCGACCTGCTGATCCTCCTGGCGGCGGTGGCCAGGACCGCGCACGTCCTGGCCATGGCCCGGATCAAGGCGGTCCGCACCGCCGACTCGCTCTCCCTGACCACCGTCCAGCTCGGCACCGCCGTCCTCCTCTTCGCCGTCCTCGCCGCCGCCGGCGGCGGCGTCACCCCCTGGGCGGCCGCGGCGGACTTCGGCCCCCGCGAGTGGGCCGGACTGCTCTTCCTCTCCGTCTTCTGCACGCTCTTCGCCTTCTTCGTGCAGATGTGGGCCGTCCGCCGCACCTCCCCGTCCCGGGTCAGCCTGCTGCTCGGTACGGAGCCGCTGTGGGCCGCCCTCGCCGGCGTCGCGCTCGCCGGCGACCGCCCGGGCGCCCTCGGGCTGGCCGGCGCCGTCCTGGTCCTCGGCGGCACGGCCTGGGGCCGCCGCAGCGCCGACACGGACGCCCGATAGGCCCCGGCCGCGACGGGCGGCCCGCCCCGCGGTCCCCGCGCCCGGATCAGCCCTTCCCCTCCACCCGGTCGGAGACGACCATCAGGACCAGGCCGAGGACGGCGATCACGATGTTCGTGAAGACCTCCCGGCCCGCGAGGAACCCCACGTTCTCGGTCAGGAAGCGCGTCGCGCCCATGAACGAGAACCAGCCGTCCGTCAGCTCGCGGATCACCCCGCAGACCCCGAAGACGCAGAGCAGGAAGCCGGTCACCTCGAGAAATCTCCTCATGTGAGGATCATCGGCGGGCCGCGGGGCCCGCCGCGTCCTCCTCCGGTCCACCGTCCCGCGACCGAGGTACCGGCCGCCCGCGACCGAAGTACCGATCCGTGCGACTTCGGTCGCGGACGGGCGCCGCGGACCGGTGCGGCGGGCCCCCGTCTGCGTACATTGCGGATATGACGCGTACGGACCGGCAGCGCTGGCTGCTCCCCTCCCACCTGGTCGAACCGGGCGGGACCGGCGCCGCCCGGCCGCGCCGCACCGTGCGCGACTGGGTCGTCGACACCCTGGTCTTCCTCCTCGCCGCGCTCTTCGGGCTCGTCGCCATCGACACCAGCGCCCGCTACAACAGCGACGCCGTCAACCTGACCGACCAGATCCTCGGCGCCCTCGCCTGCGGCGCGCTCTGGCTGCGCCGCCGGTGGCCCGCCGGGCTCGCCGCCGCGCTCGCCGTCGCCGGCGCCCTCGTCCCGGCCGCCGCCGGGGCCATGCTCGCGAGCCTCTTCAGCGTCGCCGTCCGGCGCCCCTTCCGGGACATCGCCTGGATCGTCGGACTCGCCCTCGCCGGAGCCGTCGCCACCGTCTTCGTCCGGCCCGACCCCGAGACCGGCGCCGTCCTCGGGATCCTCCTCGGCGTCTCCCTCACCCTCCTCGTCACCGCCTGGGGCATGCTCGTCCGGGCCCGCCGCCAGCTCGTCGAGGCGCTGCGCGAGCGCGCCGAACGGGCCGAGTCGGAGGCCGAGCTGAGGGCCGCCCAGGCCCAGCGGCTGGCCCGCGAGGCCATCGCCCGCGAGATGCACGACGTCCTCGCCCACCGGCTCACCCTGCTCAGCGTCCACGCCGGCGCCCTGGAGTTCCGGCCCGACGCCCCGCCCGAGCAGATCGCCCGCGCCGCGGGCGTCATCCGCGACAGCGCCCACGACGCCCTCCAGGACCTGCGCGAGATCATCGGCGTGCTGCGCGCCCCGGGGGAGGAGAACGGCGGCGGCGACCGGCCCCAGCCCACCCTCGCCACCCTCGGCGCGCTCGTCGACGAGTCCCGCGAGGCCGGTACGGAGGTCGTCCTGCACTCCGCGGTCGACGACCCCGGCTCCGTGCCCGCCGCCACCGGCCGCACCGCCTACCGCATCGCCCAGGAGGGCCTCACCAACGCCCGCAAGCACGCCCCCGGCGCCCCGGTCACCGTCACCCTGCGCGGCCGGCCCGGCGACGGCCTCACCGTCGAGGTCCGCAACCCGGCACCCGGCGGACCGGTCCCGCACGTCCCCGGCTCCGGCCAGGGCCTCATCGGCCTCTCCGAGCGGGCCGCCCTCGCCGGCGGCCGTCTCGACCACGGACCGGACCCCGGCGGCGGCTTCTCCCTCACCGCCTGGCTACCGTGGCCCGCATGACCATCCGGCTGCTCGTCGTCGACGACGACCCCCTGGTCCGCGCGGGCCTCGCCCTGATGCTCGGCGGCGCCGAGTCCATCGAGATCGTCGGGGAGGGCTCCGACGGCAGCGAGGTCCCCGACCTCGTCGCCCGGCTCGCCCCCGACGTCGTCCTCATGGACATCCGCATGCCGCGCGTCGACGGGCTCACCGCCACCGAGCGGCTGCGCGCCCGCCCCGGCGCCCCCGAGGTGATCGTCCTGACCACCTTCCACGCCGACGAGCAGGTGCTGCGCGCGCTGCGGGCCGGGGCCTCCGGCTTCGTCCTCAAGGACACCCCGCCCGCCGAGATCGTCGCCGCCGTCCGCCGGGTCGCCGCCGGCGACCCCGTCCTCTCCCCGGCCGTCACCCGCCGGCTGATGCACCAGGTCGCCGGACGGCCGGAGACCCCGCCCCGGCGGACCGCCGCCGCCGAGCGCCTCGCCGGACTCGCCGGCCGCGAGCGGGAGGTGGCCGTCGCCGTCGGCCGCGGCGCCTCCAACGCGGAGATCGCCGCCGAGCTGTACATGAGCGTCCCCACCGTGAAGACGTACGTCTCCCGGCTGCTCGCCGGGCTGGGCCTCAACAACCGGGTCCAGATCGCCCTCCTGGTCCACGACGCCGGTCTCCTCGAAGACGGCCCACCGGGGCTTACCGGCGAGTAGGGTGGCGCGGGTGACCACCACCACCGACGCCCTGTCCACGGCGCGCGAGATCCTGCGGGCCCAGCCGTTCAGCCGCCTCCTCGGCGCCGACGTCAGCGCCTTCGGCGACGGCGGCGCCACCCTGGAGCTCCCGATCCGGGAGGACCTGCTCCAGCAGAACGGCTTCGTGCACGGCGGAGTCCTCTCGTACGCCGCCGACAACGCGATCACCTTCGCCGCCGGCGCCGTCCTCGGCCCCGCCGTCCTCACCGCCGGCTACTCCATCGACTACGTCCGCCCAGCCGTCGGCACCACCCTCCGCGCCCGCGCCGAGGTCCTCCACGCCGGCCGCCGCCAGGCCGTCGTCCGCTGCGAACTGCTCACCGTCGGCGAGGACGGCGCCGAAACCCTCTGCGCCCTCGCCCAGGGCACCGTCCGCGCGGTCGGATAGGACCCGCCGCTATCCGTCCACCCGCACCGGGCGGCCCTCCCGCCGGGAGCGTTCGCACGCGTCCGCGACCCGCAGCGCCGCCAGGGCCTCACGGCCGTCGCACGCGTTGGGGCCCTCGCCGCGCACCAGCCGGACGAAGGAGTCCAGCTCCGCCTCGTACGCGGGCGCGAAGCGCTCCAGGAATCCGGGCCACGGCTTGGGCGGGGGAGCGGCCGACTGCGGCTCCAGCGAGGTGAGCGGGGTGCGCTCGTCCAGGCCCACCACCAGCTGGTCGCGGTCGCCCGCCAGCTCCATCCGCACGTCGTAGCCGGCGCCGTTGCAGCGGGTCGCGGTCGCCGTCACCAGCGTGCCGTCGTCCAGGACGAGCAGCGCGGCGGCCGTGTCCACGTCCCCGGCCTCGCGGAACATCGCGGGGCCCGCGTCCGCACCCCGCGCGTACACCTCCACGACCTCCCGGCCGGTCACCCAGCGCACGGCGTCGACGTCGTGGACCACGCAGTCCCGGAAGAGGCCGCCGGAGAGCGGCAGGTACGCGGCGGGCGGCGGCTCCGGGTCCGAGGTCACCGTCCGCACCGTGTGCAGCCTCCCCAGCCGGCCCGCCCGGACGGCCTCCCGGGCCGCGCGGTAGCCGGCGTCGAAGCGGCGCATGAAGCCCAGCTGGAGCGCGGTGCCCGCCTCCGCCACCGCCGCCAGCGCGGCCAGCGTGCCCGGCACGTCCAGGGCGATCGGCTTCTCGCAGAAGGCCGGCAGGCCCGCCCGCGCGGCCCGGGCGATCAGCTCCGCGTGCGCGGCCGTCGCCGACGCGATCACCACCGCGTCCAGGCCCCGGCCGAGCAGCGCCGCCGCGTCCGGCACGGCCTCGGCGCCCACCGCCGCCGCCACCGCCGCCGCCCGCGCCGCGTCGGCGTCGGCGAGGACCAGCGAGCCGACCCCCGGATGCCGGGCGAGCACCCCCGCGTGGAAGCTCCCGATCCGGCCCGTACCGATGAGTCCGATGCGCATGGCCCCACCGTGGGCCGCCCGTCGGGGCGGTGTCAAGGTCACCCCGCCGCGCCCCGCCGCCGCCCCTCGGCGCCGCCCCCGATGGTCCGTACGTAGGTCCCCCCGGAGCGGGGTAGGGCCCCCTGACGAGCGGCGGAACCCGCATGACCGATACTGCAATGCACGCAGAAGGACACAAAGGAGGGCACGGCCTCGTGACCAGGCTTCGGACAGGAGGGGTACGCGCCGCGCTCGGCGCCGTGCTCGCACTCGCGCTCACGGGAGCGCTCGCCGGGTGCAGCAGCACGGGCGGCAAGCGGGCGGAGGACGCCCGCAAGGCGGCCGCGGCCCAGGGCCGGCCGGCCGTGGACACCCCCCGCTGGACCTTCGCGATGGTGACCCACTCGGGTGACGGGGACACCTTCTGGGACATCGTCCAGAACGGCGCAGAACAGGCCGCCGCCAAGGACAACGTCAACTTCCTCTACGCCCACAGCGACGAGGCCCAGCAGCAGGCGCAGCTGATCGACTCGTACGTCGCCAAGGGCGTCGACGGGCTCGTCGTGACCCTCGCCAAGCCCGACGCCATGAAGGCCGCCGTCGAGAAGGCCGTCAAGGCCGGCATCCCGGTGATCACCGTGAACTCCGGCGCCGAGCAGTCCAAGGCCTTCGGCGCCCTCACCCACATCGGCCAGGACGAGACCGTCGCCGGCCGGGCCGTCGGCGAGGAGCTGACGAAGCGCGGCCGGAAGAAGGCCCTCTGCGTCCTGCACGAGCAGGGCAACGTCGGCCACGAGCAGCGCTGCGCCGGCACCAAGGAGACCTTCGGCGGCGAACTGGTCAACCTCTACGTCGACGGCACCAACATGCCCGACGTGAAGGCGTCCATCGAGGCCAAGCTCCAGGCCGACAAGGACGTCGACGCCGTCGTCACCCTCGGCGCCCCCTTCGCCGACGCCGCCGTCCAGGCCGCGAAGAGCGCCGGCAGCGAGGCCGAGGTCGACACCTTCGACCTCAACGCCAAGGTCGCCACCGCCCTCGCCGACGGCACCCTCGGCTTCGCCGTCGACCAGCAGCCCTACCTCCAGGGCTACGAGGCCGTCGACCTGCTCTGGCTCTACCGCTACAACGCCGACGTCCTCGGCGGCGGCAAGCCCGTCCTCACCGGACCGCAGATCATCACCGAGGACCAGGCCGCCGAGCTGAAGAAGTACACGGAGCGGGGGACCCGATGAGCGCCACCGCACCTCCCGCGGGAGGCGACGGCGTCGACCACGTCGACGAACGCCTCCTGCGCACCACCCCGCTGAAGAAGCTCCTGGCCCGCCCCGAACTGGGCTCGGTCGTCGGCGCGCTCGCCGTCTTCGTCTTCTTCGCGGTCGCAGCCGACGGCTTCCTGCGGCCCTCCAGCCTCGGCACCGTCCTCTACGCGGCCTCCACCCTCGGCATCATGGCCGTCCCCGTCGCCCTGCTGATGATCGGCGGCGAGTTCGACCTCTCCGCCGGCGTCCTGGTGACCAGTTCGGCGCTGGTCTCCTCGATGTTCAGCTACCAGATGACGGCGAACGTGTGGGTCGGGGTCGGCGTCTCGCTCCTGGTCACCCTGGCCATCGGCGCCTTCAACGGCTTCATGCTGACCCGGACGAAACTGCCCAGCTTCATCATCACGCTCGGCACCTTCCTCATGCTCACCGGCCTGAACCTGGGCCTCACCAAGCTGATCACCGGCACCGTCTCCACCAAGTCGATCGCCGACATGGAGGGCTTCCCCTCCGCCCACTCCGTCTTCGCCTCCACCCTCACCGTCGGCGGCGTCGAGCTGAAGGTCACCATCCTGTGGTGGATCGGCCTGGTGGCGGTGGCCACCTGGATCCTGCTCCGCACCCGCTTCGGCAACTGGATCTTCGCCGTCGGCGGCGGCGCCGACGCGGCCCGCGCGGTCGGCGTCCCGGTCCACCGCACCAAGATCGGCCTCTACACGGGCGTGGCCTTCTGCGCCTGGATCGCCGGCCAGCACCTGCTCTTCTCCTTCGACGTGGTGCAGTCCGGCGAGGGCGTCGGCAACGAGCTGGTCTACATCATCGCGGCCGTCATCGGCGGCTGCCTCATCACCGGCGGCTACGGCTCGGCCATCGGCTCCGCCGTCGGCGCCCTCATCTTCGGCATGACCAGCAAGGGCATCGTCTACGCCGAGTGGAACCCCGACTGGTTCAAGTTCTTCCTGGGGGCGATGCTGCTGCTCGCGACCCTGCTGAACGCCTGGATCCGCAAGCGCGTGGAGGCCACCAAGTGACGACCGACACCGCTCCGCTGGTGCAGCTGGACGACGTCAGCAAGTACTACGGCAACATCCGCGCCCTCGAAGGGGTCTCCCTGGAGGTCCGGGCGGGCGAGATCACCTGCGTCCTCGGCGACAACGGTGCCGGCAAGTCCACCCTCATCAAGATCGTCGCGGGACTGCACCGGCACGACGCCGGCACCTTCCGCGTCGAGGGCGAGGAGGTCTCCCTCGCCAACCCGCGCGACGCCCTCGACCGGGGCATCGCCACCGTCTACCAGGACCTCGCCGTCGTCCCCCTGATGCCGGTCTGGCGGAACTTCTTCCTCGGCTCCGAGCCGACGAGGGGCAAGGGCCCCCTCAAGCGGCTCGACACCGGGCTGATGCGGACCACCACCCGCGAGGCGCTGCTCCGCATGGGCATCGACCTCCGGGACGTCGACCAGCCCATCGGCACCCTCTCCGGCGGCGAGCGCCAGTGCGTGGCCATCGCCCGCGCCGTCCACTTCGGCGCCAAGGTCCTCGTCCTCGACGAGCCGACCGCCGCCCTCGGCGTCAAGCAGTCCGGCGTCGTCCTCAAGTACGTCGCCGCCGCCCGCGACCAGGGCCTCGGCGTGGTCCTCATCACCCACAACCCCCACCACGCCTACCTCGTCGGCGACCGGTTCGTGCTGCTCAAGCGCGGGGTGATGGCCGCGAGCCACACCAAGGACTCGGTGACGCTCGACGAGTTGACCCGCCAGATGGCGGGCGGCAGCGAGCTCGACGACCTCCGCCACGAGCTGGAGCGGCCCGCCGGCCCGTGACCCGCCCCGGGGTCTCATCACGCGGACCCGACGCCCCTCCTGGCAGAATCGACCCGATGAACACCTACCGTGACCCGGCCGCCCGGGGCGGCGTCCTGCGGACCGTCGGCACCCGCGAGCGGCGCTCCCACCTGTCGGCGCCCCGGGTGCCGACGGTGGGCATCGACATCGGCGGGACCAAGGTGATGGCGGGCGTCGTCGACGCCGACGGCACCATCCTGGAGAAGATCCGCACCGAGACCCCCGACAAGTCCAAGAGCCCCAAGGTCGTCGAGGACACCATCGTCGAGCTGGTCCTGGACCTCTCCGACCGGCACGACGTGCACGCCGTCGGCATCGGCGCCGCCGGCTGGGTCGACGCCGACCGGGCCCGCGTCCTCTTCGCCCCCCACCTCGCCTGGCGCAACGAACCCCTCAGGGACGCCCTCCAGGACCGGCTCGCCGTCCCCGTCATGGTCGACAACGACGCGAACACCGCCGCCTGGGCCGAATGGCGCTTCGGCGCCGGACGCGGCGAGGACCACCTCGTCATGATCACCCTCGGTACGGGCATCGGCGGCGCCATCCTGGAGGACGGCAGGGTCAAGCGGGGCAAGTACGGCGTCGCCGGCGAGTTCGGCCACATGCAGGTCGTGCCCGGCGGCCACCGCTGCCCCTGCGGCAACCGCGGCTGCTGGGAGCAGTACAGCTCAGGCAACGCCCTGGTCCGCGAGGCCCGCGAGCTGGCCGCCGCCGACTCCCCGGTGGCGTACAACATCATCGACCGGGTCAAGGGGAACGTCCCGGAGATCACCGGCCCCCTCATCACCGAGCTGGCCCGCGAGGGCGACGCCATGTGCGTCGAGCTCCTCCAGGACATCGGCCAGTGGCTCGGCGTCGGCATCGCCAACCTCGCCGCCGCCCTCGACCCCTCCTGCTTCGTCGTCGGCGGCGGCGTCTCCGCCGCCGACGACCTGCTCATCGGCCCCGCCAGGGACGCCTTCCGCCGTCACCTCACCGGCCGCGGCTACCGCCCCGAGGCCCGGATCACCCGCGCCCAGCTCGGCCCCGAGGCCGGCATGGTCGGCGCCGCCGACCTCGCCCGGCTCGTCGCCCGCCGCTTCCGCCGCGCGAACCGGCGCCGGGTGGAGCGCTACGAGCGGTACGAGCGCTACGCGCAGGCCTTCCGCCCCGGCACCCACGGGCGCGGCTCCCGCACCCCCGAGGACCCCGGCTCATGACCCTGCACCACCCGCCCGCCGGTCCGCCGGCCGGACCCCCCGAGGAGCTGCTTCCCGAGCAGCGGCCGCCCGAGGGCCGGCTGCCGGAGCACCGGGGCCGCATGATCCGCCGCCGCTGGCTGACGGCGGTCATCATCGTCCTGCTCGTCGGCATCCCCGCCGGCTACCTGGTGATCTCCGCGGGCCAGAGCCGGGAGAGCGGCATCGACAAGGAGCGCGAGTCCTCCGTCGTCGGCCTCCAGGACAACTGGCCCTCGCTGATGAAGCGCCGCGTCTTCGAGGTCCCCGTCCCCGCGGGCGCCTCCGGCGTCGCCTACTACGAGACCAGCAACTGGAAGACCAGTCGGCTGTACGTGCAGTTCACCACCACGGCGACCGGCCTCGACGCCTTCCTCGCCGAATCGGGCACCGGCCGCTCCGCGCTCGCCCCCGGCCGGATCACCGTCTCCGACCGGGACGCCGGCATCGTCGGCTGGACCTTCCCCGAGGGCCTCGCCTGGTCGGGCACCACCGTCGACCGCGAGGACCCCCGCCCGTCCACCGACCTCACCGTCGACCTCACCGACCCGGCCTTCCCCCGCGTCTTCGCGGTCTCCACGACCAGCCCCTGAGACCGCCGGGGCCGGGTGCCGGGCCGGGGCGGGACAGGCCGCCCCGGAGGGGGCGGCGAACCGGCCCGGCACCCGCGCCCGTTCGGGTCACCGCGGGGCGGACCGTTCTCCGTCCCGGCGGTGGCTAGGGCCCTGCCGTCCCCCCGTGCCGTACCCGGTCGGGGCGCCGTGCTCCGGGGCGCCCGGCGCCGCGTGGGCGGCCGCCGCGGGCCGGGGCCGGCCGGCCGGCCGGGGCGGGGTGCCGCCGACGGGCTCGGCCCGGGCGCCGACGCGGACCCGGCGCAGCAGGGTGAAGGCGAGCAGGGCCATCAGGGCCAGCAGGCCGGCGGCGGTGTACATCGCGATCTGGAGGCCGTGGGTGAAGGCGGCGCGGGACGCGGCGGCCAGCGCCTCGCCCGGGTCCCGCGGGAGGCGGGCGGCGACGTCGAGGGCGCTGCCCAGGGTGTCCCGGGCGGACTCCAGGAGGGTCGGTTCGAGGCCGCCGGGGGCGTTCTCCGCGAGATCCGAGCGGTAGACGGCGGTGCCGACGCTGCCGAGGACCGAGATGCCGAGCGCGCCGCCGAACTCGGTGGCGATCTGCGAGAGGCCCGAGACCGTGCCGGCCTTCTCCGGCGGGGCGGTGGCGATGATCATGTCGGAGGAGATGGTCAGGACGAGGGTGATGCCACCGGCCATCGTCGCCGTTCCGGCCACCAGGGCGGCGACCCCGGTGCCGCCGTCGAGCCGCCCGAGGAGGACGAAGCCGACGGCGCCGATGAGGAGGCCCGCGCCGACGACGAACGCGGGGCGGACCCGCCGGACGACGATCGGGGCGAGGGCGGCGGCGGTCATGGCGGCGCCGGCCGCCGGGAGGGCGTACAGGCCGGCGACGAACGGCCGCACGCCGGCCACCATCTGGAGGTACTGGGTGGTGAAGAGGCTGGAACCCACCATCGAGAAGACGCCGAGGGTGTTCGCCGTGACGGAGGCGGTGAAGCCCTTGCCGCGGAACAGCTTCACGTCCAGCATCGGCTGCGCGAGCGACTTCTGGCGGCGGAGGAAGACGTACCCGAGGAACAGGCCGGCCGCCATGACGACGAGCGGCGTGACGCTGACGCCGTCCTGGGCGATGTGCTGCACGCCGTAGATGGCCGGCAGCATCGCCGCCAGCGACAGGACCGCGCTGAGCAGGTCGAACGGACCGGGGTCCGGGTCCCTGGACTCCGGCAGCGTCACCGGCGCGAGCAGGACGAGCAGCGCCATGACCGGCAGGTTGACGAGGAAGACCGAGCCCCACCAGAAGTGCTCCAGGAGGGCGCCGCCCATGAGGGGGCCGAGCATGGCGCCGGCGGCGAAGGCGCCGGTCCACACCGCGATGGCCACGCGGCGCTGCCCGTCGTCGTGGAACATGTTGCGGATCAGGGAGAGCGTCGACGGCATCAGCGTCGCGCCACCGATGCCGAGCAGCGCCCGGGTCGCGATCAGCATCTCCGCGCTGTCCGAGTAGGCGCCGCACGCGGACGCGATGCCGAAGGCGGCGGCGCCGAAGAGCAGGAGTTTCCGGCGGCCGATCCGGTCACCGAGCGTGCCCATCGTCAGCAGCAGCCCCGCGAGCATGAACGGGTAGATGTCGATGATCCACAGCAGCTGGGAGCTGCTGGGCTCCAGAGAAGCGCTGATCATCGGCAGTGCGTACGACAGGACGTGCATGTCGAGGGAGACCAGGAGGACGGGGAGCACCAGGACGGCGAGACCTAACCAGGCCTTGCGGGCGGCACGTGGGGTAGCTGGGTTCATGGCACTGAACCATACGTACGTCTGATACGTGCGTCTAGTACAAGCGTATAGATCATGCGTCTGGAAGGTCCGTCTGAGACGGAGGTGAGAGACGAATGTCTGATACGCGCGTCTGTGACACATGTGCGGCCAGGGCTAGGATCCAGGCGTGGGAAATCGAGAGGACCTGCTGGTCGGTGCCAAGAAATGCCTGTACGAACGCGGGTACGCCCGCACCACCGCGCGCGACATCGTCGCCGCCTCCGGTGCGAATCTCGCCTCGATCGGCTACCACTTCGGCTCGAAGGAGGCGCTGCTCAGCGCGGCGGTGATCGAAGCGTTCGAGGAATGGGGGCAGGAGCTGCGCCGGATCCTGGAGGAGGCCGCCGACCCCACGGTCGACGCGGCCTGGGAGCGCGTCACGGAGTTCTTCGTGACCCACCGCCCCCTCCTGCTCGCCAGCGTCGAGGCGTTCGCCCAGGCCGACCGCGTCCCCGGGCTCCGCGAGCAGCTGGCCGAGATGTACGAACGGGCCCGCGTGGCCCTGGCTGCCCCGCTCGCCGCCCACCTCGGCGACACCGCCACCGACCGGACGATGTGGCTGGTGGGCTCCTTCCACCTCGCCCTCGTCTCCGGCCTGGGCCTCCAGTGGCTCCTCGACCCGGAGAAGGCGCCGAGCGGCGAGGAGCTCGCCGAGGCGATGCGCGTCTTCACCGGGGCCCTCGGCCCCGCGGCGGCGCCCCCCGCCGACGGCCCGGCGGGCGCCGGAACGATCGACTGAGCCGGCGCCCCGGACAGGCGGCGGGCCCGTGGCCGGTGCGGGGGAAGCACCTTCCCCGGGGCGGGGAAACACCCTCGCCGGTGCGGGGGGAGCACCTTCCCCGGTGCGGGGAAACACCCTCCCCGGTGCGGGGGCCGCCCCCGCACCCCGCCTCCGGGGCCCCGACCGTCCTCCTTCACCCACAATGGACCCCATGAACCGTTCCTCCCGCCCGGACCACAGCCCCCGCCCCGCCGCCTCCAAGGACGACTTCGCGCAGCCGGTCGGCCACACCCCGGCCCTGCCCCCCGTCGCCTCCTTCGACGAGCTCGGGCTGCCCGCCGAGGTACGGGAACTGCTCACCGCCCAGGGGGTCGAGACGCCCTTCCCGATCCAGGCCGCCACCCTGCCGAACGCCCTCGCCGGGCGGGACGTGCTCGGGCGCGGCCGGACCGGGTCCGGCAAGACGCTCGCCTTCGGGCTGCCGCTGCTGGCCCGGCTCGCCGGCAGCCGGGCCGAGGCGCGCAAGCCCCGCGCGCTGGTGCTCGTGCCCACCCGCGAGCTGGCCCAGCAGGTGACCGACGCGCTCGCCCCGTACGCCGGCGCGCTGAAGCTGCGGCTCGCCACCGTCGTCGGCGGCATGTCGATCGGCCGGCAGGCCACCGCCCTGCGCGACGGGGCCGAGGTCGTCATCGCCACCCCCGGCCGCCTCATGGACCTCGTCGAGCGCAAGGACGCCCGGCTCGACCGGGTGGAGATCACCGTCCTCGACGAGGCCGACCAGATGGCCGACATGGGCTTCACGGACCAGGTCACCGGCCTGCTCGACCTGGTCCGCGACGGGGGCCAGCGGATGCTGTTCTCCGCCACCCTCGACAAGAACGTCGACCTCCTGGTCGAGCGCTACCTGCACGACCCGGTCGTCCATTCGGTCGACCCCTCGGCCGCCGCCCACACCACCATGGAGCACCACGTCCTCCAGGTGCACGGCGCCGACAAGTTCGCCACCGCCACCGAGATCGCCGCCCGCGATGGCCGCGTGATCATGTTCCTGGCGACCAAGGCGGCCGTTGACCGCTTCACCGCCCACCTGCGCGGCAGCGGCGTCCGCGCCGCCGCCCTGCACGGCGACAAGTCGCAGCCGCTGCGCATCCGCACCCTGGAGCGGTTCCGCAGCGGCGAGGTGCCCGTCCTCGTCGCCACCAACGTCGCCGCCCGCGGCATCCACGTGGACGACGTCGACCTCGTCGTGAACGTCGACCCGCCCGCCGACCACAAGGACTACCTCCACCGCGGCGGCCGCACCGCCCGCGCCGGCGGCTCCGGCACCGTGGTCACCCTGGTCCTGCCCGACCAGCGCAAGGACGTGCTCCGCCTCATGGCGGACGCCGGGCTCCGCCCCCGGGTCACCCAGGTCCGCTCCGGCGAGGCCGAACTCACCCGCCTCACCGGCGCCAGGGCCCCCTCCGGCGTCCCCGTCGACGGCAGCGCCCCCAGCACCGAGCGCCCCAGGCGCGGCGGCGCGCAGTTCCGCGGCATGGGCACCGTCCCCGGCAAGCCCGGCCGCGCCAGGAACGAGTCCCGCCGGTCCGCCGAGGAACGGAAGCTGGCCGAGGCCCGCAGGGCCGCCCGGATCCGCCGCGGCCACTGACCCCGCCGCCCGCCGCCCGCCCTCTCGTCCTCCGTCCTCCGGCGGTGAAATTCCGCCCCGGCGGTCCGGCGGGGCGGAAGAGATGAGAGGGTCGGGCGAGTGAGCGAGACACCGACGAACACCCTGCAATACCGAGTCGACGGCCCCGAGGACGCGCCCGTCCTGGTCCTGGGCCCCTCGTTGGGCACCACCTTCCACATGTGGGACCGCCAGGTCCCCGAGCTGGTCCGGGACCGGCGGGTGGTCCGCTTCGACCTGCCCGGCCACGGCGGTGCGCCCGCGCAGCCCTTCACCTCCGTCGCGGAGCTCGGGGACCGCGTCCTCGCCACCCTCGACGCCCTCGGGGTCCAGCGCTTCGGCTACGCCGGCTGCTCCCTCGGCGGCGCCGTCGGCCTGGACCTCGCCCTGCGCGCCCCGCACCGGGTCGCCTCCCTGGCCCTGGTCGCCACCGCGCCGCGGTTCGGCACCGCCGACGAGTTCCGCCAGCGCGGCGTCGTGGTCCGCGCCAACGGCCTGGAGCCGATGGCCCGCACCGCGCCCGAGCAGTGGTTCACCCCGCACTTCGCCGCCAACCAGCCCGCCATCGTCGACTGGGCCGTCCAGATGGTGCGGACCACCGACGCCGCCTGCTACGTCGCCGCCTGCGAGGCCCTCGCGGTCTTCGACGTACGGGCCGCCCTCGGCTCCATCGGGGTGCCCGCGCTCGTCCTGGTCGGCTCGGAGGACCGGGTCACCGGCCCCGCCGAGGCCCGCACCCTCGTCGCCGGCATCGCCGACGCCAAGCTGGCCGTCGTCCCGGGCGCCTCCCACCTCGCCCCCGTCGAGCAGCCGGCCGCCGTCACGGACCTGCTCCTGGAGCACTTCTCGGCGATCTCCCACGAGACGAGCGGCACCCTCGCCGTCCCGCCGCCGGTCCCCGCCCCGGCCGTCGCCGAGCCCGTCGCCGCCCCGGCCGCCCCCGAGGACGGGGAGGAGGCCCCGGCCGCCCGCCCCGACCCGTACGAGAAGGGGCTCGGGCTCCGCCGCGAGATCCTCGGCGACGCCCATGTCGACCGCGCGCTCGCCGACGCGGACGCCGCCGACTTCCAGGAGCTCGTCACCCGTTACGCCTGGGGCGAGGTCTGGGCCCGGGAGGGCCTGGACCGGCGCACCCGCAGCGTCGTCACCCTCACGGCCCTCGTCGCCGGCGGCCACCGCGAGGCGCTCGCCGACCACACCCGCGCCGCCCTCCGCAACGGCCTCTCGCCCGCCGAGATCCGCGAGATCGTGCTCCACACCGCGGTCTACTGCGGCCTTCCCGCCGCCGAGACCGCCCTCGGCACGGTCGGCCGCGTCATCACGGAGGAGACCACGCCGCCGGCGTAGTCCGGGGGCCGCGTCCGCCCGGGCCGGGCCCGCACGCCCGGCGTAGGGTGGGGCCGTGAAGCTGACGAAGAAGTCCCACGCCTGCGTCCGGCTGGAGAAGGACGGGCGCACGCTCGTCCTCGATCCGGGAGCCTTCACGGAGGAGGACGCCGGGCTCGGCGCCGACGCGCTCCTCGTCACCCACGAGCACCCGGACCACTTCGACGAGGGCCGGCTGCGCGCCGCGCTGGAGGCGAACCCGGCCGCCGAGATCTGGACCCTGCGCAGTGTCGCCGACCAGCTCGCCGCCGCGTTCCCCGGCCGGGTGCACACCGTCGGGCACGGGGACGCCTTCACCGCCGCGGGCTTCGATGTCGAGGTCCACGGCGAGCTGCACGCCGTGATCCACCCGGACATGCCGCGCGTCACCAACGTCGGCTTCCTCGTCGACGGCGCCGTCTTCCACCCCGGCGACGCGCTCACCGTCCCCGGCCGCCCGGTGGACACCCTGCTGCTGCCGGTGATGGCGCCGTGGAACAAGATCTCCGAGGTGATCGACTACGTCCGCGAGGTCGGTCCGCGCCGGGCGTACGACATCCACGACGCCCTCCTGACCGACCTGGCCCGGCCGATCTACGACCGGCAGATCGGCGCCCTCGGCGGCACCGACCACCAGCGGCTCGCCTCCGGCGCCTCCGCCGAGCTGTGAGCCGGATCCGGGCCGCTGTCGGTGCCCGCCAGTAGGCTGGGCGCCATGCGCATCGCCACCTGGAACGTCAATTCGATCACCGCTCGGCTGCCCCGGCTGCTGGCCTGGCTGGAGAGCAGCGGCACCGACGTGCTGTGCATCCAGGAGACCAAGTGCGGCGCCGAGCAGTTCCCCGCCGACGAGCTGCGCGAGCTGGGCTACGAGTCGGCGGTCAACGCCACCGGCAGGTGGAACGGCGTCGCCCTCCTCTCCCGCGTCGGCCTCGAGGACGTCGTGACCGGCCTGCCCGGCGGTCCCGAGTACGACGGGGTGCAGGAGCCCCGCGCGATCTCCGCGACCTGCGGCCCGGTCCGCGTCTGGTCGGTCTACGTGCCGAACGGCCGGGAGATCACCCACGAGCACTACGCGTACAAGCTGCGCTGGCTGGAGGCCCTGAAGGCCGCCGTCGGCGAGGACGCGGCCGGCGAGCGCCCCTTCGCCGTCCTCGGCGACTACAACATCGCGCCGGCCGACGCCGACGTCTGGGACGTCTCCCTCTTCGAGGGCGCCACCCACGTCACCGAGCCCGAGCGCGCGGCCCTCGCCGGCCTGCGCGGGACCGGCCTCACCGACGTCGTCCCGCGCCCGCTCAAGTACGACCACCCGTACACGTACTGGGACTACCGCCAGCTCGCCTTCCCCAAGAACAAGGGCATGCGCATCGACCTCGTGTACGGCAACAAGTCCTTCGCGGAGGCCGTGAAGGACAGCTACGTCGACCGCGAGGAGCGCAAGGGCAAGGGCGCCTCCGACCACGCCCCGGTCGTCGTCGACCTCGACCTCTGACCGCGGGGCGGTCCGCCCGGCGCCCCGACGATCTCCGCGTGCCGGGTGGTGGACCGGCGGGTGACGGTGCGACGCTGTTGCGATGAACATCCCGTTTCTCGACCACTGGCGCAAGCGGCGGGATTCCGCCCCCTCCCCGCTGGTCACGGCCTTCGGCCGTGACCCGGAGGGCCTGACGGAGCTGCTCGCCGAGTGCGAGCTGCTCCGCTCCCGGGTCGAGTCGGCGGGCGTCGTCCTCGACGACACCCCGCGCTCGCTGCAGGAGCTGGACCAGCTCCCGCCGCGCTGGCGCGACGACCCCGAGGAACTGCCCTGGGTCGGCAACGACGCGGGGCTCTACCTCGGCACCGTCATCGTCCGCACCGTGCCGGGCGCCCACTGGCAGGTGTGGCCGAACGGCGGTCCGGTCGTCGTCCTGGAGTCCGGCCGCGAGATCCCGGTCGTCGAGTACGGCGTCGAGTGGGCGATGACCGGTACGCCCGAGCTGTCCCAGGCGTACGCGGAGGCCGCCGAGCGGTGACGTAAATACGGCTAATCCCGTCTTGCCCTTTTCGTGCGTGTCGGGCGTGAAGTCCCTTTTTTCGGCGGATAGTTTGCGCTGTCTCGACACACCGCATCGGTACACCGCATCGGCACACCGCTGAGAAATGGGGCAGGGCAGCGCATGACCGTCGATCCGCTGATCGAACTGCGTGGCGTGAACAAGCACTACGGCACGCTGCACGTCCTCCAGGGCATCGACCTCACCGTCGGCCGCGGCGAGGTCGTCGTCGTCATCGGCCCGTCGGGCTCCGGCAAGTCCACCCTCTGCCGGGCCATGAACCGGCTGGAGACCGTCGAGTCGGGCGAGATCCGCATCGACGGCCGCCCCCTCCCCGAGGAGGGCAGGGACCTGGCCCGGCTGCGCGCCGACGTCGGCATGGTCTTCCAGTCCTTCAACCTCTTCGCCCACAAGACCGTCCTCGACAACGTCTCCCTGGCGCAGATCAAGGTCCGCCGGCGCGGGAAGGAGAAGGCCGACCGCCGCTCCCGCGCACTCCTCGACCGGGTCGGCCTCGCCGCCCACGCCGACAAGTACCCCGCCCAGCTCTCCGGCGGCCAGCAGCAGCGCGTCGCCATCGCCCGCGCCCTCGCCATGGACCCCAAGGCGCTCCTCTTCGACGAACCGACCTCCGCCCTCGACCCCGAGATGATCAACGAGGTCCTGGAGGTCATGCAGCAGCTCGCCCACGAGGGCATGACCATGGTCGTCGTCACCCACGAGATGGGCTTCGCCCGCTCCGCCGCCCACCGCGTCGTCTTCATGGCCGACGGGCGGATCCTGGAGGACCGCACCCCCGAGGAGTTCTTCACCGCCCCGCGCAGCGAACGCGCCAAGGACTTCCTCTCCAAGATCCTCTCGCACTGACCGGGGTGGGAACCATGCAGCGCACGCACCGACGCCTGGGCGCCCTCGCCCTGCTGCTCGCCGCCACGGGCTCCCTGCTGGCCGGCTGCGGCCGCCCCGGCAGCCCGCCCGTCAAGGGCCCGCAGCCCGACCAACTCCCCGTCTACCGCGTCCAGTCGGACTTCCGGCTGCCGGAGTCCTCCACCTGGAACCGGGCCAGGAAGCGCGGCCGCCTGGTGGTCGGCGCCAAGGAGGACCAGCCGTACCTCGGCGAGAAGGACCCCGCCACCGGCCGCTACTCGGGCTTCGACATCGAGATCGCCAAGATGATGGCCGCCTCCCTCGGCTTCGAACCGGGCGGCATCGAGTTCCGCACCATCGCCTCCGCCAACCGCGAGACCGCCCTGCAGAACGGGCAGATCGACTACTACGTCGGCACCTACACCATCAACGACAAGCGCAAGCAGCTCGTCGGCTTCGCCGGCCCCTACTACCAGGCCGGCCAGTCCCTCCTCGTCCGCACCGACGAGGACGACATCCACGGCCCGCAGGACCTCGACGGCAAGCGGGTCTGCTCGGCCGCCGGCTCCACCCCGTACCAGCGGATCCAGCAGGAGTACCCGAAGGCCGAACTCGTCGCCTACGACACCTACTCCATCTGCGTCGACAACCTCCTCACCTACCAGGTCGACGCCGTCACCACCGACGACACCATCCTCATGGGCTACGCCGCCAAGGTCCCCGACGAACTGAAGCTCGCCGGAAAGCCGTTCTCGAAGGAGCCGTACGGGATCGGCGTGCCGCGCGGCGACACCGCGCTCCGCCTCGCCCTCGACGACGCCATCGCCGCGCACGAGAAGAACGGCGACTGGAAGAAGGCCTACGACGCCACCCTCGGCCTCTCCGGCGTCCCCGCCCCCACGCCGCCGCCCATCGACCGCTACCCGGCCAACTGAGGACCCCCACCGCTGACATGGACGTACTGACAGAGAACTTCTCGCTCTACGGCGAGGGTTTCCTCGGCACCCTCGAACTCACCGTCTACGCCTCGGCGCTCGCCCTCGTCCTGGGGTTCGTCATGGCCGCCTTCCGGGTCGCGCCCGTCGGGTCCTTCCGGGTCTTCGGCACGGTCTGGGTCACCGTCCTGCGCAACACCCCGCTCACCCTGCTCTTCTTCGCGGTGATGCTCGGCCTGCCCCGCTTCGGACTCGTGCTGCCCTTCGAGGTGTTCGCCGTCCTCGCCCTCGGCTGCTACACCTCCGCCTTCATCTGCGAGGCGCTGCGCTCCGGCATCAACACCGTGCCCGTGGGACAGGGCGAGGCCGCCCGCAGCCTCGGCATGAGCTTCACCCAGACCCTCGGCACGGTCGTCCTGCCGCAGGCCTTCCGCTCGGTGATCCCGCCGATCGGCTCCACCCTGATCGCCCTCGCCAAGAACTCCGCCATCGCCGGCGCCTTCAGCGTCACCGAACTCCTGGGCACCTACAAGACCTTGAGCGAACTCGGATACAACATCATCTGGACCTTCGTCTGGATCGCCGTCGGCTACCTGATCATCACCCTCTCCATCAGCGCCGTCTTCAACGTGATGGAGAAGCGCTGGGGGGTGGCCCGATGAGCCGCACGCCGCGGGCCAGCGCCCTCTACGACCTCCCCGGCCCGCAGGCCCGCCGCCGCCACCTCCTCTACGGCCTGGCCTCCACCGTCGTGATCCTCGGCATCGCCGCCTGGATCCTCTACCTGCTCTTCGACACCGACCAGTTCACCGCCGTGAAGTGGCGGCCCTTCCTCTACGAGGGCATCCAGGAGCTGCTGCTCAAGGGGCTCGGCAACACCCTCAAGGCCTTCGGGCTCGCCGCCGTGTTCTCGCTGGCGCTCGGCGCGCTGCTCGCCACCGGGCGGCTCTCCGACCACCGGCCGGTGCGCTGGACCGCCACCCTGCTCGTCGAGTTCTTCCGCGCCATGCCCGTGCTGGTGATGATCTTCTTCATCTTCGTGGCGCTCAAGGTGCAGCCGCTGCCCGCGCTGGTCGCCGGACTCACCCTCTACAACGGCTCGGTGCTCGCCGAGGTCTTCCGCACCGGCGTCCACGCCGTCCCGCGCGGGCAGGGGGAGGCGGCGTACGCGCTCGGCATGCGCAAGACCCAGGTGATGACCTGGGTCCTGGTCCCGCAGGCGGTCCGGGCGATGCTGCCGGCCATCATCAGCCAGCTGGTGGTCGCCCTGAAGGACACCTCGCTCGGCTACCTCATCACCTACGAGGAGTTCCTCCACGCGGGCAAGCTGATCGCCTCCAACCTCGACTACGACCTGCCCTTCATCCCGGTCGTCCTCGTCATCTCGCCGATCTACATCGGCATGTGCATGCTGCTCTCCTGGTTCGCCACCTGGGTCGCGCGGCGGGAGCGGCGCGACCCCCGGACCAAGGGGGTGGACGTCGCTCCCGCCGCACCGGTGACCACGCTGCCGGGCCGCGAGTGACCCCTGAACGGGCCCCCGCACGGGCCTGAAACCGGCCCGGCAGCAGCCGTGATCACTCCTTCCGCATCGGCACCGAGACGTACGAGGGATCCGAGGCGGGAGAGGAGAAGGTCAGCTGCGCGCCGGCCGGGTTGTGCTCGATGTACAGCGGGTCGACGGTGTCGACGACCAGCGCGAGCCGGTGGCCGGCCGGGACGTCGTAGGCCGTGGAGAACAGCTCCAGGTCCACGCCGAACGGCCGCCCCGGCACCTTGTCGTGGAAGGTGTACGGGGCGTTGCTCACCAGCTTCCCGACACCGAGCGGGCCCACGTCGTAGAGGTACGCGACGAAGGTGCCGCTCGACGCGGTCGGGGTGACCGTGGTGTGCAGCACCGGCGTGCCGCGCACCGCCGCGCCGGAGTCGTACCGCCGGGACTGCCAGACGGCGGCGAAGGAGCGGGGGAGCAGCGGGACGGAGACGGTCGGCGGGGTCTGCGCCAGCTGGTCGAGGAGGTTGCTGAGCAGCACGACGCCGCCGTCCGCGCCGGAGTTCACGTTGGCCCAGACGTGCTCGGAGTCGTCCAGCGCGATGCGCTCGCGGTGCGCGTTGACCGACTTCCAGTCGGCGTAGCCCTCGTAGCCGCCGTCGGACCGGGGCTTGAGCCGCACCGGCTGCTCGCGGTCGATGCCGTTGTCGGCGCCCTTGAGGTAGCGGTCGAACCAGCGGTGGGCGCTGGTCCAGGTGTCGTTGGGCAGCCCGAGGATGCCGGTGGCCTCGGCGGTGGCGTGGTCGCCGGGGCGGAACTCCAGCCGCTTGGGGCCCGTCAGCTTCTCGTAGAAGTCCGCGTACTGGTTGGGCGGGAAGATGGTGTCGCCCCAGGCGTTGCCGAGCATGACGGCGGTGCCGTTGGCGTTGATCCGGTCCAGGTGGGTGGCGGCCGAGCGCTGCCGCCCCCAGGCGATCATCTCGTCCTCCTGGTCGAGGTTCGAGGAGAGGAAGTCGCCGAGGACCTTCTCCAGTTCGGGACCCGGGCGGCCGGTGAGGTACCCGGCTCCGCCGAGCAGCGCGGCGGCCTGGAGGTGCTGGGTGCGGCCGCTGTAGATGGAGTCGATGAGGTCGGCCCAGCCGCTCAGCGCGGCGACGGCCTTGATCCGGGAGTCGTGGGCGGCGGCCAGGAGCGAGATCCCGGCGCCGTAACTCACCCCGGCCATGCCGACCTTGGCAGGGTCCGCCGGGGTGTGGGCGAGCGCCCAGTCGATCACCTTCGACGCGTCGGCGATGTCCTTGGGCCCGGCGGTCTCGATCTCCCCGCCGGACTCCCAGAAGCCGCGCGAGTTGTAACTCACCACGACATAACCGGACTCGGCGAGCTTCTGCGCCTGCGCCAGGTACTCGACCTGCGGCATGGCCCAGCTGGTGGGCAGCACGACCACCGGCAGGCGGGCGGATCCGCCGGCCCCGGCGGGCGTGACGACGTTGGCCTTGAGGACGGTGCCGCCGTCGCCGGCGATGTCCACGAACCGGATCGACGGGCCGCTCTCCGCCGCCTGGGCGACGGGGGCCACGGACAGGGCCGTCCCGGCCACCAGGGCGGCGGAGACGGCGAGGGCCAGGGATGTGCGCACGGGCCACTCCTCGATGGGGGGTCACTGATGGGGGGCAGTGAAGTGGCCCGACGGTAACCGCGCCGTGCTACCCGTGGTAACCGGTCGGTAAGTTACGTGCGGGTAACGATTGGAGGGTGCGTCGGCGGCGCCCCGGGCGCCGGCCCGGGGCGCCCGACGCCGGCCCCGGCGGGGCGCGAACCGCGCGTTCCGTCCTCCGGCGCCCGTCCCGGGCCGTCACGGTGGACACGCCCCCGCCGCTGCTCCAGGCTGGTCCCGTGAAGCAGCCGCCGGACCTTCCCGACGTCTTCGACCCCCGCGTCCACGCCGCCGGGCCGCCGCACGACGCCTTCCGCACCCTGCGCGACCGGGCGCCGGTCGCGTGGCAGGAGGAACGGGCGGTGCTCGGGTGGCCGGCCGGACCGGGCTTCTGGGCGGTGACCCGGCACGCCGACGTCGTCCGGGTGCTCAAGGACGCGGGGACGTACTCCTCCTGGCTCGGCGCCACCCAGATCCGCGACCCGGACCCCGCCGACCTGCCCTTCATCCGGCGCATGATGCTCAATCAGGACCCGCCGGGGCACGGCAGGCTGAGGAGGCTCGCCAGCCGGGCCTTCACCCCGGGGCGGATCGCGCGGTTCGAGGCGACCGCCCGCGCGCGGGCCCGCGCCCTGCTGGCGGCGGCGCTGGAGGCGGGCGGCGAGACCGACCTCGTCCGGGCCGTCACCGACGACTACGCGCTGCTCAACCTCACCGACCTGCTCGGCGTGCCCGCCGGGGACCGGGGGCTGCTGCACGCCTGGACCGAGCGGGTCATCGCCTACCAGGACCCGGACGAGCCGGCCGTCCTCGGCGCCGACGGGAAGCCCGCCGACCCGCGGTCGCCGGCCATGCTCGCCGAGATGTTCGGCTACGCGCAGGAGCTGGCCGCCCACAAGCGCGAGCATCCGGCCGACGACCTGATGACCGCCCTTGCCACCACCGAACTCGCCGACGCCGAACTGGAGATGTTCTTCTTCCTGCTCACCGTCGCCGGGAACGACACCGTCCGCGCGGCGGCCCCGGGCGGCGTCCTCGCCCTGTGCGGGCACCCCGACGAGCAGCGCCGGCTCCTGCGGGGCGAGGTCGGCGCGGACACCGCCGTGGACGAACTCCTGCGGGTCCACCCGCCGGTGCTCTCCTTCCGCCGCACCGCCGCCCGCGACACGGAGCTGGCCGGGGTCCGGATCGCCGAGGGCGACAAGGTCGTCGTCTTCCACGTCTCCGCCAACCACGACGAACGCGTCTTCCCCGACCCGCACCGGATCGACCTCGCCCGCCGTCCCAACCCCCACGTCTCCTTCGGCGACGGCCCCCACGTCTGCCTCGGCGCCCACTTCGCCCGACTGCAACTCCGGGTCTTCCACGAGGAGCTGCGGGAGGCCTGCGGGGGAGTCGAGCTCACCGGGCCGCCCCGGCGGCTCGTCTCCAACTTCGTCAACGGCGTCAAGTCACTGCCGGTGCGGCTGCGGGAGCCCTGAGCGCCGCCCGCGTCACGTCGGCCACCAGCTCGACCACGTCGGGGCCGTACGCCTGGGAGTTGACCACCTTGAGGAGCAGGACGAAGGAGCCGCTCCGGTGCTTGCGGGCCAACCGCTCGTGGTGGCGGGCCAGATAGCGGGTCGCCGCCTGGTTGGTGATCGCCCGCTGGCCGCAGAAGAGGAAGACCGGGCGGCCGCCCTCGCCCGCCGTGATCCGCGCCAGCACCACGTACTCGACGGCGCCCGGGTCCATCCGGTACCGCTCGCCGCCGACCTCGATCGCCCCCCGCTCCTCGACCGGCTCCGGCTCCGTGTTCATGGTCAGCCCGGGCAGCAGCGAGCCGAGGTGGGCGGCCATGCGCCGGTTCGACCCCGGACCGCCGACGCAGAACTCCGTGCGGTCGCCGAACCCCAGGTGCGTCCGGTCGTGCTGGACGATCTGCGCCTGCGCCCCGCAGTCCTTCACGAGCGCGGCCAGTTCGAGCAGTGCGAAGACGTCGAAGCGGTGCACCGCCCCGTCCCCGCCCGCCTCCCGGTTCACCACGAGCAGGCACTCCGCGTGGCCGGGCAGACCGAAGAACGCCTGCTTGCGGCGGAGCCGCCGGCGCCACGCGTAGGTCCGGGTGAGCCAGCCGAGCGACGCGCTGAGGCCGGTCGCCAGCACGCCGAGCACGATGTTCCGCAGGTCCTCGTCCATAGGGGCGCATGCTAGCGGCGGTCGGGTGACCGTTCGAGGGGTGAGGGAAGGCCTCCTGCCGCCGGGGCGGCAAGGAAGTTACGCTGCGTGGACGGTCATTGACGGGAGGTCAGGGATGCGTCGCTCCGCAGTCCGGTACGGGGTGGTCGCCGCGGCGGCCGCGACGGTGCTCTCGGTGGGGGCGGCCGCCCCGCCCCGTACCGCTCCGCAAGCCCCTCGGGATCAGCCGGCCGCGCCGGTCGCGCGGGCCCTGCCGGCCGCGCCGGCCCCGCCCGGCAAGGTGCCCGTGGCCGTCGGCCACGGCGGCGCCGTCGCCAGCGTGGACGCCGACGCCAGCGCCGCCGGCATCGAGGTGCTGCGCCGGGGCGGCAACGCGGTCGACGCGGCTGTCGCCGTCGCCGCCGCCCTCGGCGTCACCGAGCCGTACTCGGCCGGCATCGGCGGAGGCGGCTACCTCGTCCACTACGACGCCCGGAGCCGTACGGTCTCCACCGTCGACGGCCGCGAGACCGCCCCCGCCTCGGCCGACGCCGCCCTCCTCACCGAGAACGGCGCCCCGCTCCCCTTCGAGGAGGCGATGACCAGCGGGCGCTCCGTCGGCACCCCCGGCACCCCCGCCACCTGGGCCGCCGCCCTGGACGCCTGGGGCAGCAAGCCGCTCCGCGAACTCCTGGCCCCCGCCGAGCGGCTGGCCCGCGAGGGCTTCGCCGTCGACGCCACCTACCGCGCCCAGACGGCCGCCAACGAGGCCCGCTTCCGCGACTTCCCGGCCTCCGCCGCCCTCTTCCTGCCCGGCGGCCGGCTCCCCGAGGTCGGCTCCGTCGTCAGGAACCCGGACCTGGCCCGTACCTACGCCACCCTCGGGAGGGAGGGCGTCGACGCCCTCTACCGCGGCCCGCTCGCCCGCGACATCGTGCGCACCGTCCGCACCCCTCCGGTCCGCGAGGGCGCCGGCCGCGTCGTCCGGGCCGGGGACCTGACGGAGCGGGACCTCGCCGCGTACCGGACCGTCCGGCGCGCCCCCACCCGGGTCACCTACCGGGGCCTCGACGTGTACGGCATGGCCCCGTCGTCCTCCGGCGGCACGACCGTCGGCGAGGCCCTCAACATCCTGGAGAACACGGACCTCTCCGCCGTCCCGGAGACGGCCTACCTCCACCGCTTCATCGAGGCGAGCCGGATCGCCTTCGCCGACCGGGGCCGTTGGGTCGGCGACCCGGCCTTCGAGTCCGTGCCCGTCCGCGGCCTGCTCTCCCGGCGGTACGCCGACTCCCGGGCCTGCCTGATCCGCGACGACGCCGCCCTGACCAGCCCGCTCGCGCCCGGCGACCCGCGCCACCCGGTGCCGTGCGCGGCCGGCGGGACCGCGGCCCCGACGACGTACGAGGGCGAGAACACCACCCACCTCACGGTCGCCGACCGGTGGGGGAACGTCGTCGCCTACACGCTCACCATCGAGTCCACCGGCGGCAGCGGCATCACCGTCCCCGGGCGCGGCTTCCTGCTCAACAACGAACTGACCGACTTCTCCTTCGTCCCGGCGAACCCGGCCGTCCACGACCCCAACCTGCCCGGCCCCGGCAAGCGCCCCCGCTCCTCGATCTCCCCGACGATCGTCCTGGACCGCCACGACCGGCCGGTCCTCGCCCTCGGCTCACCGGGCGGCGCCACCATCGTCACCACCGTCCTCCAGACCCTCACCGGCGTCCTCGACCGGGGGCTGCCGCTCGTCGACGCCATCGCCGCGCCGCGCGCCAGCCAGCGCAACCAGGCCACGACCGAGCTGGAGCCGGCCCTCTGGAACGGCCCGGTCAGGCCCGCGCTCGAAGCCCTGGGACACGGCTTCCGGCAGAACCCGGAGATCGGCGCCGCCACCGGCGTCCAGCGCCTGCCCGACGGGCGGTGGCTGGCCGCCGCCGAGACCGTCCGCCGGGGCGGCGGTTCGGCGATGGTGGTCCGTCCCGGCCCGTGAGGGCCCCTCAGGAGGCGCCGTCCGGGGCCGATTCCAGCGCGCGGGCGGCGGCGAGGCAGTCGGGCGGTGCCTGCGGGTCGTCGCGGACGGCCCGCAGCAGCACCGGCACGGGCATCGTCCGCAGCGCGTGGCGCCAGGCGAGGTGCCCGTGGGAGGCGGCGTACCGGGCGGTGAGGAGTTCGGCCGGGGTCAGCTCCGCGCCGGACCGCAGCAGGAGCGCGGCGAGTCCCCGCCGGGTCAGGCCGGTGCAGATCTCCTGTGCGGTGACCTCGTCGCGGCGGTGGTCGTCGTGGACCTCGTACAGCAGGCCGTACACGAGCCGTTCCTCGCGCGGGGTGACCGGCACGGGCAGCCGCGTCCGCCACCAGTGGGCCTCCACGGCGGCCGGGGACAACGGCACGGGCAACCCGCAGGACAGCGGGCCAGGCGCCAGCCGGATCGCGCCCAGGGCGATCCACCGCTCCGACAGCCCGCGCCGGAAGGCCAGTCCGCCGGCCGTCTCCGGCGCCAGGGCCCGGGCCGCCTCCGCCAGCTCGTCGACCGCCGGCCCGTCCGTCCACACCAGGGCCGGCACGTCGCCGTCGTGTCCGGCCGCCACCGTGCCGAACCGTTCGCCCAGGGCGGCCGCCAGGGCGGCCACCGCCTCCGGCACCGGGCGCGTCTCCTCCGTCATGGGGCGAGTCTAGGAGCCGCCCCGTGAGGGGGCCGGGGCGGCGGCGGAACCCCGCGCCGCTCGCCCGGGCTACGGCGCGGTCAGGACGCGCGGCCCCGCGTCGGTGACGGCCACCGTGTGCTCGGCGTGGGCGGCCCGGGAGCCGTCGAGCGTGCGGATCGTCCAGCCGTCCCGGGCCGTGTAGTGCCCGTCGCCGCCGCCCCCGACGAGCATCGGCTCGATGGCCAGGACCATGCCGTGGCGCAGCCTCATCCCGCGCCCGGGGCGTCCCTCGTTCGGCACGCCCGGGTCCTCGTGCATGGCGCGGCCGATGCCGTGCCCGCCGAAGCCGTCCGGGACGCCGTACCCCGCCTTCCGGCACACCGTGCCGATCGCGTGCGCGATGTCCCCGATCCTGTTGCCCACGACGGCCGCCGCGATGCCGGCCGCCAGGGCCTCCTCGGCGGCGGCGATCAGCCGGGTGTCCTCGGGGCGGGCACGGCCGACGGTGAAGCTCACCGCCGCGTCCCCGGCCCAACCGCGCAGCAGGGCGCCGCAGTCCACCGAGACCAGGTCGCCGTCGGCGAGCCGGGTGCCGTCCGGGACGCCGTGCACGATCGCGTCGTTGACGGACACGCAGACGACGGCGGGGAAGGGCGTCGGCGCCCAGTCCGGGCGGTAGCCCAGGAAGGGCGAGCCCGCGCCGGACCGGTCCAGCACCTCCCGGGCCGCCCGGTCCAGCGCGGCGACGGGGACCCCGGGCGCCGCCGCCTCCCGCGCCGCCGCCAGGGCGCGGGCCACCACGCGGCCCGCCTCGCGCATCTCGTCCATGTCCGTGTCGGTCTTGATCTTCACCATGCCCATTACTATACCGGTATGAAAATGGGGTCCGGGTCGGTACAGTGGGGGCATGGTGCGCACCCCCCTGACCCCGGAAGAGCGCGAGCGCGGCGAGCGCCTCGGGCGGCTGCTGCGCGACGCCCGCGGCGAGCGCTCGATGGTCGAGATCGCCGCGGCGGCCGGCCTGTCGGCCGAGACCCTCCGCAAGATCGAGACCGGCCGCGCCCCCACCCCGGCCTTCTTCACCGTCGCGGCCCTCGCCGGCGTCCTCGACCTGTCGATGGACGAACTGCTCGCCCGCTGCGCGCCGCTGCCCGCCTGACCGGCCGCGCCCGCCCCCGGTCCGCCCGCCGGGTGGCCCCCGCCCGTCCGGGGGAGGACGCTTGAGGTGAGTACGTCCGGGTGGACCGAGGGCGTACCGCCGCAGGGAGCCTCCGCCCGGCCGGGATCGGGGTTGTGCCATGCGCATGCTGATGAAGGTCGAGATGAACACCGAGGTCTCCAACGACCTCATCCGCCAGGGCGCCGTCCAGGGGCTCATGCAGGAGGCGCTCGGGCGCATCCGCCCCGAGGCCGCCTACTTCACCGTCGAGAACGGCTGCCGCACCGGCTACTTCTTCTTCGACCTCGCCGAGACCTCCGACCTGCCGGCCATCGCGGAACCCTTCTTCATGAGGCTCGGCGCCAGGATCCACTACTCGCCGGTGATGAACCAGGAGGAACTGGCCAAGGGCCTGTCCCGGCTCTCCGACCACGGCTGAGCCGGACCGCCCGGCCGTCCTTTGCCGTGCCCCGGCGGGGTGACCCGGTGGCGTGACCCGGTGGAGTGACAGCGGATGCGGCGGTCCGCCCGGGGGCCCACCGTGGTGCCGTGCACCCTCAGTCGCGTACCCGCCCGCGCCGCCTCCGGGCGGCCGCCGCCGTCCTCGTCCCGCTGCTGCTCCTGTCGGCGGCGGCCTGCGGCGGCGAGCCCTCCGGCGCCCCCGCGCAGGTCCCTCCGGCCGGCGCCGCCCCGGAGCGCTTCCGCCATCCGGGCGTCCTCGTCGGCGGTGCCCAGCTCGACGCCGTCCGGCGCCACGTGCGGGCGGGCGAGGAACCCTGGGCCTCCGCCTACCGGGCGATGGGCGCCTCCCCGTACGCGGCCCCCGACTACGTCCCGCACCCGGCGCGGACCGTCGCCTGCGCCTCCAACGCCGGCACCGACGCCTGCGTCGCCGAGCGCGAGGACGCCCTCGCCGCCTACACCCACGCCCTCCTGTGGTCCGTCTCCGGCGAGGAGGAGCACGCGGCGAAGGCCGTGGAGATCATGGACGCCTGGGCGCGGACCGTCAAGGAGCACACCCGCGACGACGCCGACCTCCAGACCGCCTGGGCCGGCTCCTCCTGGGCGCGCGCCGCCGACATCGTCCACGCCGGCTACCCCGCCTGGGGCGGGGCCGCCGTGCAGCGCTTCAAGTGGATGCTGCGCAAGGCGTACCTGCCGGCCGTCACCTCCGACGTCCCCGACTACAACGGGAACTGGGAGCTGGCGATGACCGACGCCGCCATCGGCATGGCCGTCTTCCTGGAGGACCGCCGCCTCTTCGAGCAGTCCGTACGCCGCTACCGCGCCCGCGTGCCCGCCTACTTCTACCTCGCCTCCGACGGCGCCCTGCCCAAGCCGCCGCCCGGCGGCACCATCGACACGCCCGACGAACTGGCCGCCTACTGGTTCGGCCAGCGCACCTACCGCGACGGCCTCGGCCAGGAGACCTGCCGCAACTTCATGCACATCGGCTACTCGCTGGCCGCCACCGCGCACATCGCCGAGACCGCCTGGCACCAGGGCGTCGACCTCTACCGCGAGGAGGCGCCCCGGATCGCCGCCGCCCTGGAGTTCCACGCCCGCTACCAGCTGGGCGCCGCCGCCCCGCGCTGGCTGTGCGGCGGCAAGGTCGAGCGCACCATGGGCCCCGACGTCGAGGTCGCCCTCAACCACCTCGAAGGCCGCATGGGCATGCGGCTGCCGCAGACCGCGAAGCTCGCCGCCAGCCAGCGGCCGGGCGGCACCGACGACCTCTTCGTCGCCTGGGAGACCCTGACGCACGCCCGCAACCCCACCCCGGCATAGGCTCGGCGGTCATGACGACCGACGGACGAATCCCCGAGGAGCTGCGGCGCGGCCGCTACCTCAGCCTCACCACCTTCCGGAAGGACGGGACCGGCGTCGCCACCCCCGTCTGGTACGCCATTGAGGGGGAGCGGGTGTACGTCTGGACCCGCACCGACTCCTGGAAGGTCAAGCGGCTCCGCAACGACCCCCGGGTCGAGCTGAGCGTCTGCGACGTGCGCGGCGGTGTCCCCGAGGGCGCCGTCCGCGTCCCCGGCACGGCCCGGCTGGTCACCGGGGAGGAGCTGCGGCACGTCCGCGGGCTGCTCTCCCGCAAGTACACCTACCAGTTCTGGCTGGTGGACTGGCCGGCCATGGTCGCCCGGCTCGGCAAGCGCCCCCACACCGGCATCGTCGTCACCCTGTGACCCGCCGGTACGGGACCGATGTGGTCCCCGGGGCACGGAAAGGAAAACGGTCCGTAGCCGTCCCGTAACACGACTGCGGTGCAATGCCCTGCGGCGGACCGGAAGGTCCCCTTCTATCGCGTCTATCGCGGGGCAGGTGCGGCGCATGACGGTCACTCACATTCCGCCGGAGATGGCGGAGTTCACCCACTGGCTGGGCGGGCTGGCCGCCCGCGCCGAGCGGGCCGGCGGCTGGTGGGCCGTCTTCGCCGAGCGGGACCCCGACGGCCTGGGCGCCTGCCTGGAGGGCGCCGAACTGCTGCCCTGGGACGTCGTCGCCTCCCTGCTCCGGGACGTGGGGGAGGACCCGGGGCACGCGCGGGGACTGTACGCGGCGGCCGCCGGCGCCCACGACCGCAGGCCCGGCGGCGCCGAGGCGCTGGCCGCCCGCCGCGCGCTGATGGAGGACGAGCGCCGGCACGCCGGGGACCGGATCAGGGAACTGGACCTGCTGCTCCTCACCCACCCCGACCCGGACTCCGGGGAGGCCGCCCGGCTGGCGCACGACCTGGCCTGGACCCGCGACGACCTCGCGCGCGCCACCGCCCGGATCGCCGACCTCACCGACCGGCTCGACCGGCTGCGCGCCGCCCCGGCGCCGGAGGCCGGCCCGGAGGCGGGCCCGCCGCCCGCGCCGGAGCGCCGCCGCCCCCGCGGCGCCCGCTACGCCTGGGCGGCGGACGACGCCACCGAGGGGCCCGCGCCCTCCGCCGTCCCCGTGCCGCCCGCCGGCGGCCCGGAGCCGCGCGGTGCCCGCTTCCGGCTCCGGGCCGCCCCCCGTACCGGCCCCGCCGCCCCGGCGGCGCCCGGCCCCGCGCCCGCGGCATCCGGCCCCGCGCCCTCGGCACCCGGTGCCGCCGCCGGCCCCCGGCCCGGCGCCCCCGGCCCGTCGCCCGCCGTCCCGGACGAGGCCGAGGAGGCCGGGCGCGCCGCCGCCAACGCGGTCTACGCCCTGAGGCGGCTGCGCGCCCAGGGCCGTACCGGCGAGGCGCACGTGCTGCTCTGCGAGGCGCTCGTCGGGCCGCCCGCCCGGCTGCCCGCGCTCGCCGGCGAACTCCACCGCGCCGGGTTCGGCGCCGACTGGGGGACCCTGCTCTGGGAGGCCGCCTCGCTGCCGCCCGCCCGGCTGGCCGCCGTCGCCGGGGCGCTCGCCGACGCCGGGCGCGCCGACGACTGCGAGCAGCTGCTGCGCCAGGGTCTCTCCCGTCCCGTGGAGGAACTGGCCGGAGCCGTCGCCGTGCTGGTCGCCGAGGGGCACGACCGCGAGGCCCACGCGCTGCTCACCGCCTTCCTGCGGGTCCGCACCCCCGAGGAGGCGGCCCGGCTCGCGGCCGTGCACCCCGCCCTGCTCGTGCCCCGGCTCGGGGCGGCGGCCCGCGCCCTCTCGGCCGCCGACGACCGCGCCCTGCGGCACGCGCTGCGGGTCGGGGGAGTCCTCGGCGGCTGAGCGCCGGGCCGGGGCGCCGGGCCGGCGCTGTGGTCCGGGGCGCGGGGCCGGAACCGTACGATCGGGGAGCAGTCCGCACGTGTCGGTACGTGTCCGGTGTGGACCACTCCGGTATGAAACATGATCGACTGCTCTGCTTCCGGGCGGCAGTCTTGCTCCGAGGTGTGACGGGGCTTACGTTCTCCTCCTACGCCCCGTGTCTACGGGCGTAGAGGCTCTTTGCCGCCGCGCCGAAGGAGCTGCTCATGACCGTCGTACGCGCCGCCCTCGTCCAGGCGACCTGGACCGGCGACACCGAATCCATGATCGCCAAGCACGAGGAGCACGCCCGCGAGGCGGCCCGCCAGGGCGCCCGGGTGATCGGCTTCCAGGAGGTGTTCAACGCCCCCTACTTCTGCCAGGTCCAGGAACCCGAGCACTACCGCTGGGCCGAGCCCGTGCCGGACGGCCCCACCGTCACGCGGATGCGGGAGCTCGCCCGCGAGACCGGCATGGTGATCGTCGTCCCGGTCTTCGAGGTCGAGTCCGAGGGCTTCTACTACAACACCGCGGCCGTCATCGACGCCGACGGCAGCTACCTCGGCAAGTACCGCAAGCACCACATCCCGCAGGTCAAGGGGTTCTGGGAGAAGTACTACTTCCGCCCGGGGAACGCCGGCTGGCCGGTCTTCGACACCGCCGTCGGCAAGGTCGGCGTCTACATCTGCTACGACCGCCACTTCCCCGAGGGCTGGCGCCAGCTCGGCCTGAACGGCGCCCAGCTGGTCTACAACCCGTCGGCGACCCACCGCGGCCTCTCCTCCTACCTCTGGCAGCTGGAGCAGCCCGCCGCCGCCGTCGCCAACGAGTACTTCGTCGCCGCCATCAACCGCGTCGGCGTCGAGGAGTACGGCGACAACGACTTCTACGGCACCAGCTACTTCGTCGACCCGCGCGGCCGCTTCGTCGGCGACGTCGCCTCCGACAAGGAGGAGGAACTCGTCGTCCGCGACCTCGACTTCGGCCTCATCGAGGAGGTCCGGCAGCAGTGGGCCTTCTACCGCGACCGCCGCCCCGACGCGTACGACGGGCTGGTCCGGCCGTGAGCGGCCTGCACGCCCGGCACCGCGCCGTCCTCCCCGACTGGCTGGCGCTCTACTACGACGAGCCGATCGAGCTCACCCACGGAGAGGGCCGGCACGTCTGGGACGCCGAGGGCCGCCGCTACCTCGACTTCTTCGGCGGCATCCTCACCACCATGACCGCCCACGCCCTCCCCGAGGTCACCAAGGCGGTCGCGGAACAGGCCGGCCGGATCGTCCACTCCTCCACCCTCTACCTCGACCGGCCGATGGTGGAGCTCGCCGAACGGATCGCCGCCCTCTCCGGCATCCCCGACGCCCGCGTCTTCTTCACCACCTCCGGCACCGAGGCCAACGACACGGCCCTGCTCCTCGCCACCGCGTACCGCCGCTCGAACCAGATCCTGGCGATGCGCAACAGCTACCACGGCCGCTCCTTCTCCACCGTCGGCGTCACCGGCAACCGCTCCTGGTCGCCCACCGGCCTCTCGCCGCTCCAGACCCTGTACGTGCACGGCGCCGTCCGCAGCCGGGGACCCTTCGCCGGCCTCACCGACGAGCGGTTCACCGAGGCCGCCGTCGCCGACCTCGAAGACCTCCTCGGCCACACCCACCGGGTCGCCGCCCTCATCGCCGAACCCGTCCAGGGCGTCGGCGGCTTCACCTCCCCGCCCGACGGCCTGTACGCCGCCTTCCGCCGCGTCCTCGACCGGCACGGCGTCCTGTGGATCTCCGACGAGGTGCAGACCGGCTGGGGCCGCACCGGCGACCACTTCTGGGGCTGGCAGGCGCACGACCGGGCCGGACCGCCCGACATGCTCACCTTCGCCAAGGGCATCGGCAACGGCATGGCGATCGGCGGCGTGGTCGCCCGCGCCGAGATCATGAACTGCCTGGACGCCAACTCCATCTCCACCTTCGGCGGTTCGCCGGTCACCATGGCCGCGGGCCTGGCCAACCTCGGGTACCTCCTCGACCACGACCTCCAGGGCAACGCCCGCCGGGTCGGCGGCCTCCTCATCGAGCGGATCCGCGCCGCCGCGGCCGGGGTCGACGCCGTCCGCGAGGTCCGCGGCCGCGGGCTCATGATCGGCATCGAACTCGCCGACCCCGCCACCGGCCGCGCCGCCCCCGAAGCGGCCTCCGCCGTCCTGGAGGCGGCCCGCGAGGGCGGACTCCTCATCGGGAAGGGCGGCGGCCACGACACCAGCGCCCTGCGCGTCGCACCCCCGCTCTCCCTCACCGTCGCCGAGGCCGAGGAAGGCGCCGCGATCCTCGAACAGGCCCTCCGGTCGCTCTAGTTGGCAGGGAGAAACTCCGTGAGCACCCGAACCCTCATCCGGGGCGGCCTCGTCGTCACCGCCTCCGACGAACTCCACGCCGACGTCCTCGTCGAGGACGGCCGCGTCGCCGCGCTGGCCGCCCACGGCTCCGACGCGGCGGCCGGCTGGACCGCCGACCGCGTCCTCGACGCCACCGACCGCTACGTCATCCCCGGCGGCGTCGACGCCCACACCCACATGGAGCTGCCCTTCGGCGGCACCTTCGCCTCCGACACCTTCGAGACCGGCACCCGCGCCGCCGCCTGGGGCGGCACCACCACCGTCGTCGACTTCGCCGTCCAGTCCGTCGGCCACAGCCTCCGGGAGGGCCTGGACACCTGGTACGCCAAGGCCGACGGCAACTGCGCGATCGACTACGCCTTCCACATGATCATGTCGGACGTCACCCCGACCACGCTGAAGGAGATGGCCCTCCTCGTCCAGGAGGGCGTCAGCTCGTTCAAGCTCTTCATGGCCTATCCCGGCGTCTTCTACTCCGACGACGGGCAGATCCTGCGGGCTATGCAGGTCGCGGCCGACACCGGCGGACTGATCATGATGCACGCCGAGAACGGCATCGCGATCGACGTCCTCGTCGAGCAGGCCCTGGCCCGGGGCGAGACCGACCCCCGCTACCACGGGGAGGTCCGCAAGGCCCTGCTGGAGGCGGAGGCCACCCACCGGGCGATCCAGCTGGCCCGGGTCGCGGGCAGTCCGCTGTACGTGGTGCACGTCTCCGCCGAGGAGGCCGTGGCCGAGCTGGCGGCGGCCCGCGACAAGGGCCTGCCGGTCTTCGGCGAGACCTGCCCGCAGTACCTGTTCCTGTCGACCGACAACCTGGCGGAGCCGGACTTCGAGGGCGCCAAGTACGTGTGCTCGACGCCGCTGCGGCCGAAGGAGCACCAGGCGGCGCTCTGGCGGGGGCTGCGGACGAACGACCTCCAGGTGGTGTCGACGGACCACTGCCCGTTCTGCTTCGTGGGGCAGAAGGAGCTGGGCCGGGGCGACTTCTCGAAGATCCCCAACGGCCTGCCGGGCGTGGAGAACCGCATGGACCTCCTCCACCAGGCCGTCGTCGACGGGCACATCTCGCGGCGCCGCTGGATCGAGATCGCCTGCGCCACCCCGGCCCGCATGTTCGGCCTCTACCCGCAGAAGGGCACCATCGCGCCCGGCGCGGACGCGGACATCGTCATCTACGACCCGCACGCCACGCAGACGCTGTCCGCCGAGACCCACCACATGAACGTCGACTACTCGGCGTACGAGGGGAAGACCGTCACCGGACGCGTCGAGACCGTGCTCTCGCGCGGCGTCCCGGTCATCGAGGCGCGCGCCTACGTCGGCCGCGCCGGCCACGGGGCCTTCCTCCCCCGCTCCACCTGCCAGTACCTGAACTAGGAGGCCGCCCCTTGGACTTCGGACTCGTCCTGCAGACCGACCCGCCCGCCTCGCAGGTCGTCGGCCTGATGCGCCGGGCGGAGCGCAACGGCTTCCGCTACGGCTGGACCTTCGACTCCGCCGTGCTCTGGCAGGAGCCCTTCGTCATCTACAGCCAGATCCTCGAACACACCACCAAGCTCCACGTCGGCCCGATGGTCACCAACCCGGGGACGCGCACCTGGGAGGTGACCGCCTCCACCTTCGCCACCCTCAACGACATGTTCGGCAACCGGACCGTCTGCGGCATCGGCCGCGGCGACTCCGCCATGCGCGTCGCCGGCCGCAGGCCCAACACCCTGGCCCGCCTCGGCGAGGCCATCGAGGTCATCCGCGACCTGGCGGAGGGACGGGAAGCCGAGGTGGACGGCAACCCGATCCGCATCCCGTGGGTGAAGAACGGGAAGCTGCCGGTGTGGATGGCGGCGTACGGCCCCAAGGCCCTCGCGCTGGCCGGGCGGAAGGCCGACGGCTTCATCCTCCAGCTCGCCGACCCGTTCCTCACCGAGTGGATGGTCAAGGCCGTCCGGCAGGCCGCCGTCGACGCGGGCCGCGACCCCGACGCCCTCACGGTCTGCGTCGCCGCCCCCGCCTACGTGACGGCCGACGACTCGCCCGAGGCCCTGGCCCACGCCCGGGACCAGTGCCGCTGGTTCGGCGGCATGGTCGGCAACCACGTGGCCGACCTGGTCGCCAAGTACGGCGAGCACTCGGACATGGTGCCGGAGGAGCTGACGGCGTACATCAAGGACCGGCAGGGCTACGACTACTCCCACCACGGCCGCGCCGACAACCCGGACACCGCCTTCGTCCCCGACGAGATCGTCGACCGCTTCTGCCTCCTCGGCCCCGCCGAGGCCCACGTCGAGAAGCTCCGCCGCCTGAAGGACCTGGGCGTCGACCAGTTCGCCGTCTACGCCATGCACGACGACCGGGAGGGCGCCATCGACGCCTACGGGACCTCCGTCATTCCCGCGGTCAACGCCTGACCACCGGGCGCCGGACCTCCGCCCGCCCGGCACGGCCCCGTGCCGGGCACCGCGGCGGTCCCGCACCGGAAGCGGTAACTTTCTGATCATGCTCGCGATACGGTTCGACCGTTTTGGCGGTCCCGAAGTCCTCACGCCCGTGGAGATCCCGGTCCCGGTTCCCGGCCCCGGCGAGACCCTGATCGCCGTGGAGGCGGCTGGGGTCAACTTCGCCGACACCTTCCAGGTGGACGGCTCCTACCTCTCCGCCGACCTGCTGCCGCACGTCCCGGGCGGGGAGGTGGTCGGCCGCACGGAGGACGGCCGCAGGGTCCTCGCCAAGGTGGGCCACGGTTATGCGCAGTACGCCGTCGCCCGGGAGAGCGCCCTGGTCGAACTGGGCGAGGAGCTGGACGCCGCCCAGGCCCTCGCCCTGCTGACCCAGGGGCTCACCGCCTGGCACCTGCTGCGCTCCGCGGCCCGGCTCCGGGCCGGCGAGAGCGTCGTCGTGCACTCCGCGGCGGGCGGCGTGGGCAGTCTCGCGGTCCAGCTCGCCCGCGAGTTCGGGGCGGGCCGGGTCCTGGCGCAGGCGTCCACGCCGGAGAAGGAGCGGCTCGCCCGGGAGCTGGGCGCGGACGAGACCGTCCGGTACCCGCTGCCGCTGCGCGCGGACGTGATCCTGGACGCGGCGGGCGGCGAGCTCTTCGAGCACGCCCTCGGCTCCCTCGCCGACTTCGGCCGGCTCGTCACCTACGGCAACGCGTCCCGCACCGCCTTCGCCGCGCTCGACCCGGCGCGGCTCAGCCGCCTCAACGCCTCCGTCGTCGGCTTCTGGCTGCGGCCCACCCTGGCCCGCCCGGGAGCTCTGCGCGAGCCGCTGGAGGAGCTGCTCGCCCTCACGCGCGCGGGCCGGCTGCGTCCCGTGACCGGAGCCGAGTACCCCCTCGCCGAGGCCCGGCGGGCCCACGCCGATCTGCTGGACCGCCGCACCACGGGCAAGGTCGTGCTCCGGCCCTGAACGGCCGGGCGGGTGGCCCGGGTCCGCCGGAGCGTACGGTCGCTCACCGCGGGCCCGGGACCGCCCGCCCGGTCACACCGCCGGCTCGGGCTGCAGCGCCCGCTGCTCCTCGCGGTACCGCTCGTACAGCGCCTCGGCGCGCTCGGGGGAGGTCTCGATGTGGCGGAGGACGGCCGGCACGGCGATGCCGGGGAGCGTCAGCTCGTACACCTTCGCCGTCAGGCGGACGAGCCCCTGCGCGGTGCCCGAGGCCAGGGCCATGAGCTGGAGGCCGGTGAAGGCCCCCACCAGGACCTCCGCGGTCTCCGCCGGGTCGACGTAGTCGTAGACCTCGCCCGCCGCCTTCGCCTCGATGAGCTGCTCGGAGGTGAGGGCGGTCCACAGGGGCCAGGGGCCGCCGAAGAAGGCGCCCGCCCCCTGGTCGGCGGCCAGGCGGGCGGCGCCCCGCAGGACCGGCTCGTTGGGCAGGCGGTGCGCCAGCAGCAGTGCCGTGTCCACGAGGGCCTGCACCTTCACGGGGTGGTCGACCTTGCCGGTCACGGCGTGCTCCAGCACACCGCGGGCGAGCTCTTCCTTGGACGCGAAGTGGAAGTACAGCGCGCCCTTGGTCACCTGCGCCTGGGCGAGGATCTCGGCGATGTTCGCCGCCTCGTAGCCGCGGCGGGCGAACACCTCCGCAGCCGCCGTCAGAACCGCGTTGCGGGTCCGGATCGCGCGTGGTTGTCGTGCCACCGGGAAGGCCTCCTCGCCATCGGTCGTCCGTTTGGCCCCCGTACTCCCTGAGGGTAAAACAAAACCGGGGCGTCCGTATCTTAGGGGATGGACAGGAGCGGTCCCAGGATCCGGTCTCAGCGGGCCGCGGGGACCCCCGGCCGGGTGGGTGAGGGCGTGCGCGCACCGGTCCGCTGCGCCGGGACGG
This sequence comes from Streptomyces sp. NPDC058758, assembly GCF_042746075.1. Lineage (NCBI taxonomy): Bacteria > Bacillati > Actinomycetota > Actinomycetes > Kitasatosporales > Streptomycetaceae > Streptomyces > Streptomyces sp. NPDC058758. The sequence goes on from NZ_JBHYPS010000006.1 coordinate 110,677, forward strand.
TCGTCCCGGCGCGCTGACGGCCGGGGCGGGCCCCGCCGGTCGTCACGGGGAGTTCCCGGTGGCCGTTGGAGATGAACGAGGCCAGCGGGCGCAGGGTGTCGGAGGGGACGGCGAGCGCGAGGCCGGGGAAGCGCTCGAACAGGCGCGACAGGGCGACGGCGGCCTCCATCCTGGCCAGCGGGGCGCCCAGGCAGTGGTGCGCGCCGTGCCCGAAGGACAGGTGGCCGCGCCGGGTCGGCCGGGTGACGTCGAAGGCGTCCGCGTCCGCACCGTGCGTCTCGGGGTCCCGCCCCGCACCGGCGACCGAGATGACCACCGCGTCGCCCCGGGGTATGAGGACGTCGCCGAGATCGATGTCCTCCACCGCGTAGCGGAGCATGAGGTGCGCGGCGGGCGGCTGCCAGCGCAGGGTCTCCTCGACCACGTCCTGCCACGAGACGGCGCCCGAGCGGACCAGTGCGAGCTGGTCGGGGTGGGTCAGCAGGGCGTGCACGGCGTGGTCGATGAGGTTCACGGTCGTCTCGAAGCCCGCCGAGAGCAGGTGGACGAGGGTGTCCAGCAACTCCCGCTCGTCGCACCGCTGCTCGACCTGCTGGGCGTGGACGAGCGCGCTGGTGAGGTCGGGTCCGGGCGCGCGCCGCTTGGCCTCGACCAGGCCGGACAGCAGCGCGTACAGCCGTTCGGCGCAGCGCTGCACCTCGGGGGTCTCCGTGGAGGTGTCGAAGAGCCGGTCGAAGAGCGCGCACATCTCTCCGCTGCTCTCCTCCGGCACGCCGAACAGCTCGCAGACGATCCGGGCGGGCAGCGGGGTGGCGAACTCCGTGCGCAGGTCGAAGGCGTGCCCCGGCGGGAAGGCCGCCAGCCGGTCGAGCAGCTCGGCGGTGATCCGCTCGACGGCGGGTCTCATGGCTTCCGTCCGGCGCGCGGTGAAGGAGGAGGCGACGAGCCCGCGCAGCCGGGCGTGCTCGGAGCCGTACGCGGTGAACATGCTGCGGATCGTCACCCACATCGACAGGGACCAGCCCGTGTCCACCTCGCCGCTGATCCATGCGGGCCAGTGCTGCTCGGGGTCCTTGGAGAGGCGGGGGTCGGCCAGCAGCCGGCGGCAGGCCTCGTATCCGGTGACGGACCAGGCGGGGACGCCGCCGGGAAGCTCGATCCGGGCGGCGGTTCCCCGGCTCCGGATCGCCGCCGTCTCGGCGTGGATGTCACGTCCCAGGGGGTCGATGGCGAAGGGGCACATCGGCTGCTCCGTCTGCGGGGACACGTTTGATCTCCGGTTTCCTGTGAAAGGGGCTTCGGAAGGGACGACTTGGTGAGGGGGAGGGAGGGGGAGGGGTGGCGCCGATCGCCGGGGTGGGGCGACGGCGTCCGCGCGCGTACGCCGGAAGGCGGCGTCGGGCTCCTCGCCGGGAGCGCCTGGTGCGGCGGGCGAGGTTCGGTGCGGGAGGGCCCGCGCAAGAAGGGCGGGCCGGCTCGTACGGTGACGGCGCCCTGCGCGGCGGACGGTGAGCGTCACCGGCCCGGGGCGGACGCGGACGCGCGGTCGCCCGTGGGGCGGGGACGGCCGCCCCGGACCCGGGGCGCGCGGAAGCGGCGCCCGGCGTCCGTCGGCGGTGGGGCCGGGCGCGCGGTGCCGTCCGGCGGCGGTCCTACAGCCGGGCGTGCGGGGGGACGAACCCGCGACGGCGCGCACGCCGTCGCGGACCGGTCTTCGCTTGCCAGAAAGAAGAGTGTGTCCCCACCGTGAGCCCCCGTGCATAGGACGATGGACGAGCCATCGGTTCCGTGACAGCCGTCGCGGGGTGAGCAAGCTCCCCCGCGCCGACACCTGGGGAGAAACTAACAAACCGGCTGAGCTGTTTTCAAGCGGTCGGGGCGGTCGGGGCGGTCGGGGCGGTCGGGGCGGTCGGGGCGGTCGGGGCGGTCGGGCGGGGCTACGTCGCCGGGTGCGCGGAGGGGACCGGCTCGGGCGTCTGGGGGCCGGATGCCCCGTACGGAGCCCCGACGGCGAGGCCGCGGCCTCCGGGGTCGACCGCGCGCTGGGAGCGCGCGGCGGCGATCCGCGGCAGCAGCAGCCGCCACAGTCCGGTCAGCGAGGCGCCGGACAGCCACACCCCGTCGTGCCGGCTCAGGACCTCCAGGCCGGTGGTCGCCGCGACCAGGACGGTGGTCGCGTCCCGCTGCGACACCCCCTCGGCGAGTTCCCCCTCGTCGGCCGCGTGGCTGAGCAGCGCCTGTACGCAACTCTGCCATTCCTGACGCAGGTTCAGCTCGGGCCGCCCGACGGCATCGCAGTTGAGGCGGTACCCGGCCCGCGTCACCACGTCCTGGCGCAGCAGGCGGGCCAGGGCGTGCGAGGTGTCCACCAGTGCCTGGAGCGTGTCGGTCCGCTGGGCCTGGGTCGCGCGGGCGGTGCGGCGCAGGGACCGGCAGGCCTCGTTCTCGACGGCCTGGGCCACGGCCGCCTTGCTCTCGAAGTGGAAGTGCAGCGCGCCGGAGCTGACTCCGGCGCCCGCGCTGATCTCGGCGAGGCGCGCCTGCTCGTAACCGCGTCGCTCGAACAGCTCGGCCGCGGAACGGATCAGTGCGTCGCGGGTGCGGGCGGCCCGTTCTTGTTTGCTCACTCACTGACTCCCGTTGGTGGACACCGCACGGGTACGCGGTTGGTGGTAAAGAATGTACCAAACCAACTGCCTGGTTTGTATTCGTAGAACACGAGAACGCGGAATGCGGTGAGGGGCTCCCTGGCGCGCCTGGTCCGAGGCGCGGACGCGCTCGCCGCCTCGGGGTCGAGAGGGGGCGGGGCAGTCAAAAAACCTTCTGGGCGGTTTCTTGTCTTCTCCGTGCGGTGCGGTTTCCCGCCGGGCGGGAACCGCGCGGCGTCACAGCGGGGACAGCGCGCGGCCGTGGGCGTCGAGTTCGCCGCGGACGGCCGCCAGCAGCCCGCCCCAGGCGCTCGCCGACTGCCGGAGGGTGGCCGTCGCGAGCGAACTGACCAGCGTGGGGTAGGAGATCCCGAACCACGGCAGGTAGGACAGGACGCGCCGCGCCTCCGCGTAGTGCCGCCGCACGCTGTCCCCCCTGATCTCGCCGTGGTCGGCGACCGCCCGCAGGGTCGCCTCCGTCAGCACGCCGACCGTGCCCGGGGCGACGAGCTCCTCGACGTACCGGGTGTCCGGGTACAGCGGGGTGGGGGCGTCGACCGCGTTCCAGGCCAGCCGCTGCGGGACGGCCCCGCTCGCGGCCAGCCGGCGCCACCTCGGCGAGGCGAGCCAGTCCTCGTGGACCTCGTACGCGAGCCGGGCGTTGGCGATTCCCGCCTTGCCCGCCATGGCCCTCGCCTCCGGGGTGCCGGCCTGGTCGAGCAGCCGGTCCACCTCGATGTCGAGGGAGTTCACGAAGAACGAGGCGACCGAGGAGACCGACCGGAGGTCGAGCCCCGCGGCGCGGGCCCCTTCGAGCCCCGACAGGAACGCCTCGGACACCTGGGCGTACCGGTCGGGCGAGAAGACCGCGGTGGCGTCCACCCCGATGCCCTCCGCGAGGCAGAGGCTGATGGCGGACAGGTTGGCGGCCGTGGCCGGGATCTTGACCAGGAGGTTCGGCCGGTTGACGGCGCGCCACCGGGCGCGTGCCTCCGCCACCGTCGCGCCCGCGTCGAAGGCGTTCCTCGGGTCGATGTCGAGGGAGACGAAGCCCTCGCGTCCGCCGCTGCGTTCGTGGACGGAGAGCAGCGCGTCGCACGCCGCCCGGGTGTCCTGGGTGGCGAGCTCCCACACCACCTCCTCCGAGGTGAACCCCTCGCGCGCCAGCTCGTGGATCCGCTCCCGGTGGTGGCTTCCGCCGCGCAGCAGGTCGGCGAAGGCGGGGAGGCTGCCGACCGCGCCGGTGAGGACACGGGTCTCCTCCTGCCGGAGCAGCGCGCCGAGGTCGTGCCGCCCCGTGCTGTGGAATCCGTCGAGCCAGACCGAGACGCCTTCGGTGGCGAGCCTGGTGAAGACATCGTTCATGGCGTTGTTCACGACTCCTGTGGGTGGATGGGCGGGGCAGCGGATCCGGAGGTCCAAAGAGGGGGTTCGGCCGCCGGGAAGGGTTCCGTACGGCTGCCGGGCCGGCCGGCCGGGCCGTGGAGGGAGCCGAACTGGACGAAGACCTCGCCCTCGGCCGTGGGGACGGCGGACCAGTCGCCGGGCAGGTCGTCGTCGTGGAAGAGCGCCGTCAGCGCGCGGGCGGACCCTCGGGAACCGCGGTCGGCGTGGTGATGATCGGGGCGGACGCGGAACGTGGCCCCGTCGCCGGGGTCGTGCTCGGCCGGGCAGTCGCCCGAACATGCACGGCCGCGTCCGCCGGCGCAGAACGTGGTGCTGACGTAGGCCATGGTGGCCCCCTCTGCAGGTGTGTAGGGGGAGGAGGTGAGGCGGGCCCGGCGGCGGTCCGGGCGCCGGAGCCGGTGAGCGGTGAGGGAAGGGGGGGAGGGGGAGAGGGAGGGTAGGGGGGGGGGGGAGGAGAAGGGGGAGAAGGGTGCGGGTGTGGGGCCGGGCGGGCGTCGGTCGTGGTCCGGCCCGGGAGGTCCGGGAGGTCCTGGACGCCCGGGAGGTCCGCCTCGGGCCGGGGAGGGCCCCCGGCGCCGCGCCGGCCCGGGGAGGCCGCCGCGCCGGCCGGGGGAGAGAGGCCGGCGCGGCGGGCGGTGCGGGGGAGCGGGCGGACCGTCTCAGCCGGCCGGCGGCAGTTCCGGAATGCGGCGCGGCAGCCGCGCGGACACCGCGGCGGGCAGCCCGCGGACCGTGACCGCCGTCGTGGGCCGGTCGCCGGCGCGCAGCTCGCCGTCGATTCCGTGCGGGACGAGGAGGACGTCCCCGGCGCCGGCGCGGGCGGTCTCCGCCCCGTCCTCGTACAGGCCGAGGCGACCGTCGAGGACGAGGACCGCTTCCTCGACCCCGTGATCGGAGCGGACTTCGAGGACGCCGCCGGGCGGCAGGTCCCAGTACTCCACGCCCTCGCACTCGCTGTGCAGCATGCCCCGCCTGATCAGGCTCTGCCAGTGCGCGGACCGTCCTCCGGTCCGTACGGCGACGTCGCCCCGGGCCCTGGAGACGATCACCTGTCGCCGCCTTCGCCCTCGACGGCGAGCGTGACGACGAGCAGCCGGACCGCGGTGGCGGCCTTCACGGTCGACCGGGAACCGGCCTCCAGGAGCAGGCAGGTGTCCTTGCCGAGGGTGACGGTCTCCGTCAGTCCCGCGGCCTCGATCACCCCTTCGCCGTCGTGCACGTAGACGGCGAGTTCGGCCGTCGGGAGGCCCAGCACGTGCTGTCCGCCCGCGGGGACGTCGACGACCTCGACCTGCTTGAGCGGGCCGCTGAACACGCCGGCCGTGTCGACCCGCTTCTCCTCGAACAGGTCGTACACCACGGCCTGTGTCATGTCCGCTCCTTCGGGGGGCTGGGATCCGGAGAGCACCGAACAGGTCGCCGGCGCCAGGGTTTCGATGACCCACCAGTCCAGGTGGTCGTCACCGGTGTTGCGCAGGCCGTGGATGTTGCCCACGCTGGTCAGGGCGAGCGATCCCGCCCGCACCGTCAGCGGCCCGCCGTTCAGGAGCAGTTCGCCGGTGCCCGACAGGATGAGGTAGATCTCCTCGGTGCGGGTGTGCCGGTGCTCGCCGCTGACGCCCTTGGCGGGCAGGGAGGCCCACTCGACGGCCTCGCTCGGGGAGCGCAGCTGGCGGCGGGTGGCGAACGCCTTCCAGTACGTCTTCCCCTCGGCGCCGTGCACGCCGTACACGGAGGCCTTGGTGCTGACGTCGCCCACCGCGGACCAGGGCACGGTCGCGGTGGTCTGCGCCGTGCTCACTCGGAGTCACCCCAGTGGTAGTCGGCCAGCTTCTGCGCGGCGTCGGCGAGTTCGTCCTCGGTGAGGTCGTTGATGAAGGTGGCGGCGCCGATGCCGACGGGGAGCGGCAGCCGCTGCATGCCGTCGCGGTGGCGCACGGTGTCGCGCAGGGCGGGGACCAGCAGCTTGGGCGTGCAGGTCTCGTGCCAGGCGGGCAGGCCGAGGGCGGTGACGACCCGGAGGACGCGCCGCCGCTGCTCCGCGTCGAGCAGGCCGCGCCGTTCGGCGATGACGGTGGTGAGCGCCATGTCGACGGCCACGGCCTCGCCGTGCAGCAGCTCCGGCAGGGCGTGCATCTCGATGACCGGGCTGAACGAGTGGCCGTAGTCCACGACGCGCTCCAGGACCTTCTCCCAGAGGTTGGGCTGGAGCTCTTCGAGCATGCCGTGGATGGCGCGCTCGATGACCTCCGCCGCCGGGTCCGCGGCCGGGCCGTCCGCCGCGGCGGGGCGCTGGAGGCGGTCGCGTACCAGTTCCTCGCCGTGCCGTTCCAGGAGGTCGAAGAGGTGGGCGTCCTTGATCAGGGCGATCTTGAGGATCTCGGCGAGGCCGTTGCTGATGTGCCGGTCGTCCAGGGTGCCCAGGAACGTGCGGTCGAGGAACGTCCGGTCGGCGGGGAAGTAGGTGCCGAGACGGTTCTTGTGCCCGCCGTTGTTCACCCCGGTCTTGGCGCCGACGCCGGCGTCGACCAGACCGATCAGCGTGGTGGGGATGCGGATCCACGGGGTCGCGCGGCGGTACATGCTGGCGGCGAGGCCGACGATGTCCATGAGGACGCCGCCGCCGATGGCGATGACGGGCTCGCGCCGGCGGTCGACGCCGAAGTCGTCCAGGCCTTCGACGACCCGGAGCACCAGCTCCATGTTCTTGGCGGTCTCCCCGGTGGGGAGCACCAGCAGGCGGTGGACGACCCCGTGGTGGTCGAAGTAGTTCCTGATCCGGGTTCCGTAGAGCTCGTCGACGACGGAGTCGACCACGACGAAGCGGCGTACCGGCCCCGGCCCGGAGGCGTCCTCCAGGATCGCCCGGTTCGCGGTGCTCAGGAGGTCCTCCTCCACCCGCACCTCGTAGTCGACCTGCTTGACGGCTCGTACGGACCAGTGGGTGACCGGGTTCCCGACGGTGAACAGCCCGTCGGGGGAGAGCTTCTCGGACGGCTGAAGGTCCGCCTGCATGCCTGACTCCTCGATAGGGATCGATGGGGATCGATGGGGAGCGACGACGGCGTCGCGCCACGGGACGGTCGCTCCGGTCAGGGACTATGGCAGTAGTTCAATGCATCTGCAAGCACATATCTGAGCGACTCTGTGTGCCGCGAAGTCTCCGTCGATCGGGGAGTGGCCCGCTCAATCCGTCATGAACTGCGGGTTTATGAGTTCAAGTCGGGCCGTGGGGCTCGTGGGGGCTGGGTGAGTAGTTGCTTTCAGATGCATGGACACGTATGGTCCGTGATCGCAGACCACCCGACACCTGGATCCCCCGTCACACAGATCACCGGGAAGGGAGCGCGGGCATGCCGCGCCTAGAGGAAGAAGCCGGCCGCACGGCCGGTCGCACCGGAATTCCGTCCATCCGCCGCGTGGACCACTTCGCCTTCACCGTGGCCGACCTGGACGCGGCCGTACAGTTCTTCGCCGAGGTGCTCGGCGGCGAACTCTGCTACGTCGAAGGACCCGTCCAGGACCCCGCGGGGGACTGGATGAGCCGCAAACTCGGGGTCCACCCCCGGGCCGTCGCCCATGTGGCCATGGTGCGGCTGGGGCCGTACACCAACCTGGAACTGTTCCGCTACACGGCCCCCGGGCAGCGGACCGGCCCCGTGCCGCTCGACGCCCCCGGCGGCCGCCGGATGGCCCTGTGGGTCGCGCGCGTCGACGCCGCGGTCGCCCGGCTGCGCGAGCGGGCCGACGTCACGGTCACCCGCGACACGGTCCGCCCCACCCTGAGGCCGGGGTACCCCACGCGACAGGTCGACCTCGTCACCTCCTGGGGCCTCGAACTCCGGCTCACCGGCTCGCCGGCCGCCCTGGAGGGCGGGGCACCGGACCCGGCGGAGGCGCCGGGCGAGGTCCTCGCCGCCGACCACCTGGCGCTCACTGTCACCGACCTCGACGCCTCCGTGCGCTTCTTCACGGAGGTCGTCGGAGCCACCCCCCTGGCGCCGCACGCCCCCCGCGCGCAGGCCGGGCACCCGGCCAGGGCCCGGCTGCGGCTCGGACCCACCGACCGGATCGAACTGCGCCAGTACGAGGGCGACGGCACCCCGCAGGCACCCGCCAACAGCGACGTGGGCGGCTCCCACCTGGCCTTCCACGTCGACGACGTCGACACCGCGGCCGCCTGGCTGGCCACCCGGCCCGGCGTCGGGGTGATGGGGGAGCCGGAGACCATCACCGACGGCCCCATCGCCGGCAACCGCTGGGTCTACTTCACCACCCCCATCGGCATCCAGATGGAGATCCTCCACATGCCCGACGGCACGGGCCTCCTCCCCTACGAGCGCCGGACCGAAGCCCGGCGGGCCTCTTCGCACCCCTTCACCTGGGCGTAGCCCCGCGCGCCCGGCGCCGGCCCCTGTCCGGCGCCCCTTCCCTTCCTTCACGCCAACCGTCTCTTCCGAGGAGCACCCCCATGCAGTGGGACCACCTGTACGTCGCCGGCACCGGCGCCTATCTGCCCAAGGCGATGAGCGTCGAGGAGGCCATCGACGCCGGCGCGTACGACGAGGAGTCCGCCCGGCACAGCGGCCACCTGTCCGTGACCGTCGCCGCACCGGAGGACAGCATCCCGGACATGGCCGTACGGGCCGGCCGCCAGGCGCTCCAGCGTTCCGGCCACCGCCCGGAGGACGTCGCCGCGGTCACCTACTCCGTCGTCTTCCACAACGGGATCGACATCTGGAACTCCGGCTCCTACATCCAGAAGGGCATCGCCGCCCCCGGCTGCCTGTCCGCAGAGGTGCGCTCGGGCTCCAACGGCGGCCTGGTCGCCGCCGAGCTCGCCGCGGCCTACCTGCACGCCCACCCCACGGCGAAGGTCGCCGTCTCCACCGCGGGCGACCTGTGGACCGACCCGTACTTCGACCGGTGGCGCACCGACCGCATCCTGTACGGCGACGGGGCCGCCGCCGTGGCGCTGTCGCGGGACGGCGGCTTCGCCCGCATCGTGTCGATGGCGACCAACACCGACCCCGAGATGGAGGCCATGCACCGCGGCCACGAGCCCTTCGGGCCCTTCCGGCACGACGCCGAGCACCCCATCGACCTCAACCGCCGCCACCAGGAGTTCCTGGAGGACTTCGACAAGGACGAGGTGTGGCGCCGGGTCGAGGACGGCCTGCGGAAGGCCGCGAACCAGGCGCTGGAGGAGGCGGGCCGCTCCATGGACGACATGGACCACATCGTGGCCCCGCACTTCGGCGCCGGCCTGACCCTGCGCCAGTGCCTGCGCCCGCTGGGCGTGGACTCCCTGGAGCGGACCGCGTGGGACTTCTCCCGGCGCACCGGCCACCTCGGCCCCGCCGACCAGTTCGCCGGCCTGAACCACCTCGCCGAGACCGGCGCCCTCACCCCCGGCAAGCGCGTGCTGCTGCTCGGCGTCGGCGGGGGCTTCAGCTGGACCTGCGCCGTGCTCGACATCCTGGAGCAGCCTTCCTGGCGCGACGTCCCGGCGTGAACCGTCCCGCGGCACCGGCCCTGCTCCGGCGTGCCGCCGGTACCCCGACTTCCCAGCCAGTCTAAGGAGAGACCAATGCCCGTCGGCATCGTCGGCGTCGGCGCGTACGCCCCGTCGCGCATCATCGACAACGACCAGATCAGCGCATGGACCGGGGTCACCCCGGAGTGGATAGCCGAGCGGACCGGCGTGTACGGCCGCTCCTACGCCGAGCCGGGGGTCACCACCTCCGCGATGGCCGCCCGGGCCGTCGAGGAGCTCTTCGCCGGCTCGCCCCACAGCCGTGAGAACGTCGGCCTCACGGTGCTCGCCACCTCCACCCCCGACCAGCCCCAGCCGGCCACCGCCGTGCGGATGCAGAAGCTGCTGGGGATGCACAGCACCCCCGCCTTCGACGTGAACGCGGTGTGCTCCGGCTTCGTGTACGGCCTGAGCGTCGCCGAGTCGATGCTGCGGACCTCGCCGGAGAGGGGCACGGCCCTGGTCGTCGGCGCCGACATGTACTCCACCATCATGGACCGCGGGGACCGGCGCACCGTGTCGCTGTTCGGCGACGGCGCCGCGGCCGTCCTGCTCGGCGAGGTCCCCGAGGGATACGGCATCCACGCCACCCGGCTGTACGCCGACGGCGAGGGCGAGGACCTGGTCGAGGTCGCGGCCGGCGGCACCCGGGAGGTCGCCGACGACGCCGCCCGCGCGGCCGGCCGGCACCACTTCCGGATGCAGGGGCGCGCGGTCAAGGAGTACGCCCTGCAGATCATCCCGAAGGTCGTGGACGACGTCCTGAGCCGGTCCGGCCTGGAGATCGACGACATCGACCGGGTCTTCGTCCACCAGGGCAACACCCGCCTCGTCCAGGCGGTCGCCCAGCAGCTGGGCGTGGACATGGCCCGGGTGCCCCTCACCGCGCCGCGCTACGGCAACACCGGTGCCGCGTCCATCCCGTTCACGCTGCGGCACGCGCACCGCGAGCGCCCGATCGAACGCGGCGAGCGCATCCTGTTCGCCACCGTCGGAGGCGGAATGACCGCGGGCGCGGCCGCCCTCACCTGGTACTGAGAGGAGAGACGTCCCATGCGTCTGAAGGACAAGGTGGCCGTCGTGACCGGCGGCACCAAGGGGCTCGGCAGGGCGATCGCCGAGCGCTTCGCGGACGAGGGCTGCTACGTGGTCTGCGCGGCCCGCAACCCGTACGACGTCCAGCGGCTGATCGACCAGCTGCCGGACCGGGTCATGTTCCACGAGACGGACGTGACCGATCCGGACAGCGTCGAGGGGCTCATGGACGCCGCCGTGGCGGCCTACGGCAGGCTCGACGTCCTGGTCGCGAACGCCGGCGCGAACCGCGACGGCAAGGTCGACCGGATCTCCCCCGAGGACTGGCGGTTCATGATGGACACCAACCTCAACGGCGCCTTCTACAGCCTGCAGAGCGCTGCGCGCCGCATGATCCCGCAGGGCGGCGGCCGCATCATCACGGTCTCCTCCAGCATGTCCACCCGGGTGGCCATCGGCGCGGCGGGCTACTCGGCGACCAAGGCCGCCATCGAGACCCTCACCAAGGTCTCCGCGATCGAGCTGGGCCGCAAGGGCATCCAGGTCAACTGCCTGGCCCCGGGGGTCCTGGAGGACGGGATGGGCCGCGAGCTGTCCCAGAACAAGAAGGTGTGGGAGGCGTACGCGTCGCGCTTCTCGCTCGGCCGGCCGGGCCGGCTCGACGAGGCGGCGCTCGGCGCGGTCTTCCTGGCGAGCGAGGACAGCTCGTACGTCAACGGCCATGTACTGGAAGTCAACGGAGGCCTGCTGTGGGCGTGAACCGTGAGGAGCGGGCCGTCCGGCTCGTCGTCGCCGACGGCATCGGCACCATCGAACTGTCGAGGCCCCCGGTCAACGCCCTCAGCCGCGAGGCCCAGGCGCAGCTGCGGGACGCGGCCCAGGAGGCGGCCGACCGCGGGGACGTGTCGGCGGTCGTGCTCCACGGCGGTCCCGACAAGTTCTCGGCCGGCGCCGACATCCGGGAGATGGCGGGCCTGGACCCGGTCGACATGGTGCTGTGGGCGGGCCGGCTCCAGGGGGCGTTCACCGCGGTGGCCGACATCCCCAAGCCGGTCGTGGCGGCGGTCACCGGCTTCGCGCTGGGCGGCGGCTGCGAGCTGGCGCTCACGGCGGACCACCGGATCCTGGCCGAGGAGGCGAGGATCGGACTGCCCGAGGTGAAGTTGGGGGTCATCCCCGGCGCGGGCGGCACCCAGCGACTGGCGCGGCTCGTGGGCACCGCCAGGGCCAAGGAGATCATGTTCACCGGGCGGGCGCTGAGCGCCCAGGAGGCCCTGGAGATCGGCCTCGCGGACCGCGTGGTCGCCCGTGACCAGGTGCTCAAGGAGGCCGTGGCCTGGGCGAGGCAGTTCGTGGGCGGTCCCTCGCTCGCCCTGCGCGCGATCAAGCAGGCCGTCGACCTGGGCACGGGCACCGACCTCCGCTCCGGCCTGGAGATCGAACGGACCTTGTTCGAGGGGCTGTTCGGCACACGGGACCAGCTGGCCGGCATGTCCACCTTCGTCGAGAAGGGCCCGGGCAAGGCGGTCTTCACCGGGCGGTGAGGACGCGGCGCGCACGGCGGCGGTCGCGCCGCCGAGGGGCAGGGGTCAGGGCGTCAGCAGCAGCTTGCCGCGGGTGCCGCCGGCACCCAGCCTGCGGTGCGCCTCCGGACCGAAGGAGAAGTCGCCGACCTCGGCGACCCGCAGGGTGAGCACCCCCTCGTCGACCAGCTTCGACAGGACGTCGAGCTGATCGCCGTCCTGCTCGACGAAGGTCTGCAGCACGGTGATGCCGCGCTCGGCCTTCGGGGGCTCGGGGGCGTAGATGGAGCCCGCCCGGCCGCCGTCCCGCACCGCGCCGATCACCCGGGGCGCGATGCCGGCGGTCTCCAGCAGCACGTCCGCGATCGCGGCGGGCACCGGCTCGTCGGCCGGGAGCACCGTGGCGGCCCCCAGCTCCTTCGCCAGGCGGGCGTCCTGCGGCCGGGCCAGGGCGATGACCTCGACGCCCCGGGAGGCGGCCAGCTGGGTGGCGAAGCCGCCGACCGCGCCGACGGCACCGCTGATCAGCAGCCGCTCGCCGGGCCGCGGCGCCAGCTTCTCCAGCGCCTGGAAGGCGGTGAGCCCGGCGAGCGGCAGGGCGGCGGCCTCCACCTGGCCGACGGTGCGGGGGGCGTGGGCGGCGATGGCGGCGGGCAGGGCGACGTACTCGGCGTGCGTCCCGATGCCGGTGGCGTACTGCGCCGACATGGCCACCACCCGGTCACCGGGGGAGAAGCGGTCCACGCCGTCGCCGACGGCCACCACCGTGCCGGACAGGTCCCAGCCGAGGACCAGCGGGAAGGGGTGGCTGATGTTCTCCGCCATGGCGCCGCTGCGCACCAGCAGATCGACGGGGTTGACGCCGGACGCGGCGGTGCGGACCAGGATCTGTCCGGACCGCGGGGTGGGCACGGGCAGTTCGGTGACGGTCAGCAGCTCCGGACCGCCGTACTCCGCCAGGGTCAGTGCGCGCATGGGTGGGGGTGTCCTTCCTCAACGACAAAAACATTGCAAGCGAAAGCATATATCGCGCGAGTGGGCGGCGTCATTGCCACCCGTTCCGGCAATACGCTTGTGATTCAGGTGTTTTGTTCAAAGAGGCGACGGCTGTAGCCATGAAGATTGCTTGCGGATGCATGGATGTGGCGAGTAGGGTGACGGTCGCGGTCGTCGCGAAGTCGTCATGCCCCGTCGTCCTTCGCCGCCCCCGCCCCTGGCGCGCACGAGCCGCAGGGGCCCAGCCCTTCTCCGTACCCTTCTCTCGCAGGGAGGCTCCATCCCCATGCCCAGAACGAGCGACGCGCCGGTTCCGGCCGGCGGCTCGCGGCTCCCGACCCTGACCGGGATGCGGTTCATCGCCGCGGCCCTGGTGTTCCTGCACCACGGAATCTGGGTCAACGTCTTCTCCGACCGCGACGTGGTGTCCCTCTACCACGACCTCTTCATCACCGCCGGCCACGTCGGCGTCTCGTTCTTCTTCCTGCTCAGCGGCTTCGTGCTGACCTGGTCCGCACGGAAGAAGGACACCTTCGGACGCTATCTGCGACGCCGGGTCGCCAAGCTCTACCCCAACCACGTGGTGACCTTCGTGGCCGCGCTGCTGCTGGTGGCCACGACCACCGAGCTGTACCAGGCCATTCCCAACCTGCTGATGGTGCAGTCGTGGTTCCCCGTCTACAGCCTGATGTTCAGCGTGAACCCGCCGAGCTGGTCCCTGGCCTGCGAGGCGCTGTTCTACCTGGCCTTCCCCCTGCTGCTGCGCTGGGCCAACAGGATCCCGGTGGAGAAGCTCTGGTGGTGGGTCGGCGGAGTGGTCGCGGCCGTCATCGGCGTCGCGGTCTTCGCGCAGACGGTGCTCGCCGGCGGCCCGGCCATGCCGGACGGACAGCCCATCGGCCTCTACCAGTTCTGGTTCGTGTACGCGCTGCCGCCGGTGCGCGCCCTGGACTTCTTCCTGGGCATCCTGCTGGCGCGCATCGTGATCAACGGCAGGTGGATCCGCGTCGGGATGCTCCCGGCCGCGCTCCTCTTCGTCGCCTGCTACGCCCTCGCGAGCCAACTCCCCTACGTGTACGGCCTCAACGCGGCCACCATCATCCCGATCGCCCTCCTCGTCCCCGCCGCGGCCGTGGCCGACGTCGAGGGACGGCGCACCGGGCTGCGCGGCCGCTTCGCGATCTGGCTGGGGGAGATCTCGTACGCCTTCTACCTCGTCCACGCCATCGTCCTGATCTGGTGCCGGGCCCAGCTCGGCCATCCGCAGGGCTGGAGCACCCCCGCCGGACTGGCACTGCTGCTGGCCGGACTGGTGGCGAGCGTCCTGGTCGCCTGGGCGCTGTACGCCCTGGTGGAACGGCCCGCGATGCGCCGCTGGAGCAGGCCCAGGGCCGACCGGGAGCGGGCCGCGGCCGGGCGTGACGGCGCGGGCGAGGCCACCGGCGGGCAGCCGGCCGGCGCCGGCCGGGAAGAGCTCGCCGGGACCCGGTAGTCCGCGCACGGGGAGGGCGGGGTGCGGCCTGCCCTCCCCACAACAAGAAATTTACGAACCGGTTGTGCGGTTCTTTGTTGCTGGTGGGCGGCTCGCACCCTTGATCATCGGGGCGATATTGCCCGAATAATGCAGGATTGCGCCCCCCTTTGGTGAGGTGGGGACGCGGCTGTGGCGGTTGACAAACCGGCTGCCAGGTTTTTTACTGAACGCAGTTCGTATCGATCTTGGGGAGGGAACGATGACGGCCGACACGACGGTCGCCGCACCGGAAGCCATCAGCTTCGGGGGAGAGGCGAACCCCTACGCCCTGTACGCGCGGCTGCGCCGCCAGGCACCCGTGAGTCACATGTCCCTGCCGGACGGCGGCGAGTTCTGGCTCGTGACCCGGTACGCGGACGCCCGGGAGGCGCTCGCCGACCAGCGGCTCAGCAAGGACCCGAACAAGGTCGGAGACCGCTGGCGGGCCACCGTCGCCCAGCCGACCGACGGCGAGGACGCCTCGCTCGTGCGCCACCTGCTCAACGTCGACCCGCCGGACCACACCCGGCTGCGCCGGCTCGTGCACAAGGGGTTCACGCCGCGCCGCATCGAGGCGCTGCGCGGCCGGATCCAGGAGATCACCGACGGCCTCCTGGACGAGATGGACGAAGCGGCCGCGGCGGGCGAACCCGTGGACCTGCTGGACCGGTTCGCCTTCAAGCTCCCCGTCACGGTCATCTGCGAACTGCTGGGCGTGCCCCTGGCCGACGTGGACTCCATCCACGACTGGTCGACCGCGCTGTCGACCCTGGTGGCGGACGAGGAGGGCCATGCCCGTGTCGCCGCCGCGGCCGGACAGCTCGGCGGATACCTCGCCGAGCTGGTGGAGCACAAGGCCGGGCACCCGGGCGACGACCTGATCAGCGCGCTGATCGAGGCCCGGGACGAAGGGCAGCGGCTGTCGCACGCGGAACTCACCGCGATGGCCTTCCTGATGCTGATCGGCGGTCACGAGACCACCGTCCACCTCATCGGCAACGGCATGCTCGCGCTGATGCTCCACCCGGACCAGATGACCCTGCTGCAGAACGACCCGTCGCTGATCACCAGCGCGGTCGAGGAGTTCCTCCGCTACGAGGGCTCGGTGGAGGTCGCCACCTGGCGCTTCGCGACCGAGGACCTGGACTTCGGCGGGGTGCGCGTGCCCGCCGGCGCCCCCGTGCTGGTCTCGCTCGGATCGGCCGGCCGGGACCCGGAGCGCTTCGAGAACCCCGACACCTTCGACATCACCCGCGGCGACGCCGGCCACCTCGTCTTCGGGCACGGCATGCACTACTGCCTCGGCGCCCCCCTGGCCCGCATGGAGGGCCAGATCGCGGTCGGCAGCCTGGTGCGGCGCTTCCCCGACATCCGGCTCGCGGCACCCGCCGACTCCCTGCGCTGGCGCGAAGGACTGCTCATCCGCGGGCTCCACGAACTCCCCGTCCGCCTGCGCTGACCGACGCCCCGGCCACCCGGCGAGCGGAAACCGGCGGCACGCCCCGCCCGACCCCCTGCCGCTTCCCTTCCCCTCGGAGCCACGCCATGCCGGCACCCCTCTTCGCCCTCGTGCTGAGCGTGTTCAGCCTGGGCACGGCCGAGTCCGTCATCGCCGGGCTGCTGCCCCAGCTCTCCGCGGACCTGGAGATCTCGCTGTCCCAAGCGGGGTCGCTCGTCTCCGGCTACGCGCTCACCATCGTGGTCGGCGGTCCGCTGGTCACGATGGCGACCAGCCGACTGCCCCGCAAACCCCTGCTGATCGGCCTGCTCGCGCTGTTCACGGCGGGCAACGTGCTCGCGGCGCTCGCCCCGGGCTACGGCGTCCTGATGGCGGCCCGGATCGCGGCCGCGCTCAGCCACTGCACGCTGTTCGCGCTCGCCCTGGTCTCCGCGGCGGAGACGGCCGGGCCGGGCAGGTCCGGCTCCGCGGTGGCCCGCATCATCATCGGCGTCAACCTGGCGACGATCGTCGGCGTGCCGCTGGGACTGCTCGTCGCCCAGGAAGGGGGCTGGCGCGCGACCTTCTGGGGCGTGACGGCCCTCAGCCTGAGCGCCCTGGTCGCCTGCGCGCTCCTCGTGCCCGCCGGGCCGGGCGGCCCCGGAGGGGGAGCGGGCGCGGAGCTCAAGGTGCTGCGGGAGCGGCGGGTGCAGGTCGCCCTGGTGCTGACGGTGATAGGAATGGCCGGCGGTTTCACCGCCTTCACCTTCCTGACCCCGCTGCTGGAACGGGTCGGCGGATTCTCCGGGCACCAGATCACCGTCCTGCTCTTCCTCTTCGGACTCGGCTCGCTGCTGGGAGGCGTTCTCGGCGGCAAGCTGGCCGACCGGGCGCTGATGGGCTCGCTGACCGCGCTGCTCGGCGTGCTCACGGTCGTCCTGGTCGTCTTCGCGGGAGTGGCCGCACAGCCGGCCGCCGCCATCGGCGCGCTGCTCGTCTTCAGCATCGTCTTCTTCGCGCTCAACCCCGGACTCGGCGCCCGCGTCCTCGACTCCGTCTCCGGCCGCGCCCCCACGCTCGCCGTCTCGATGAGCATCGCGTCGGTCCAGACGGCGATCGCGCTCGGCGCCTGGCTCGGCGGCCGGGTGCTCGACCTCGGCCACGGTCTGCGGAGCGTGTTCCTGGCCGCCGCGGCCGTCACCCTCGCGGGCTGCGCCGTCGCCTGGTCCGAGTGGCGCGTCGACCGCCGCGCCGCGCGGGAACCGGCCGACGGGCGCCGCGCCGAACCGCGGCCCGAGGCCGGCCCCCCGGCCGGGACGGCCCCCCGTCCCCCCGCCGTCCCGGCCGGCCCCGCCCCCTCGCCGGAACGCCCGGCCTGACCGGCCCGACCGGCGCCCCCATTCCGACACCGGCCCCCACGGCACCCGGTGGACGCACCCCCCATCCCCCCACTTGCGTACAGCCCACAGCGGCCAGCGTGGCCGCCCGCCAGAGAACGTGAGGACTGAAGAGTGACCAGCACGGTGACACGCAGAAGATTCGTTACGCGTACCGCGACTGGCGTCGGTGCGGTGGCGGTGGGGACCGGAATCGGCGCGACCCTCCTCGATTCGCCCGCCACCGCCGCCACCGCGGACGTCGCCCCCCTCGGACCCAACACGGTCGGCTCCGCGGACAACCGCTACGCCGACCTGCGCCGCGGCACCAACCAGCGCTTCGAGGGGAACCCGGAGTACATACGGCTGGTCTCCTCGACCGCCCAGGTGGTCACCGCCGTGCAGCAGGCCGTGAACGCGGGCAAGAAGATCGCCGTGCGCAGCGGGGGCCACTGCTACGAGGACTTCGTGACCAACCCCGCCGTCAAGGTCGTCATCGACCTCTCCCCGATGAGCGAGGTCGGCTTCGACACCACCCGCAACGCCTTCGTCATCGAGGCCGGAGCCAAGCTCGGGCAGGTCTACGAGCGGCTCTTCAAGGGCTGGGGCGTCACCGTCCCCGCCGGAGCCTGCCCCACCGTCGGCGCCGGCGGCCACGTCCAGGGCGGCGGATACGGAGCCCTGTCCCGCAAGCACGGCCTGGTGAGCGACCACCTGTACGCGGTGGAGGTCGTCGTGGTGGACGCCGCCGGCACGGCCAAGGCCGTGGTGGCCACGCGTGAGGCGAGCGATCCCCACCGCGACCTGTGGTGGGCCCACACCGGCGCCGGCGGCGGCAACTTCGGCGTCGTCACCCGGTACTGGATGCGGGCGCCGGGGGCCACCGGCACCACCCCGTCCCTGCTGCTGCCCAAGGCGCCGTCCGAGGTCTGGATATCCACGGTCAACTGGCCCTGGGAGGGCCTGACCAAGGCCGGTTTCGGCCGGCTGATGCAGAACTACGCGCAGTGGCACCTCGACAACAGCGCGCCGGGCTCCCCCCAGCTCTCCCTGTTCAGCGAGCTGAAGCCGGCGCACCGGGCGGCCGGCGCGATCTCGCTGACCACGCAGGTGGAGGCGTCCGCGCCGAACGCCGAGCAGATGCTCAAGGACTTCGTGGCGTACGTCGGCGCGGGCACCGGTGTGACGGCCCAGGTGGCCGACCACCGCAAGGTCCCGTGGCTGCACGCCACCCAGTGGTCCGGCTTCACCGGCCCCGACCCCCTCTTCCGCTTCAAGGGCAAGCCCGCCTACCAGCGGAAGAACTTCACCGCCGCACAGATCGACGCCATGTACAAGCACCTGACCCGCACCGACTACGCCCACCCGGCCGCGCTGATGCTGATCTCCGCCTACGGTGGCAAGGTCAACGAACTGGCCCCGGCGGCCACCGCGGTGGCCCAGCGGGACTCCATCCTCAAGGTGCAGACCGCCGTGCTGTGGACGGACCCGGCGGACGACGCCAAGCACCTGGCCTGGGTGCGGGAGTTCTTCCGCGACCTCTACAGCGAGACGGGCGGCGTGCCCGGCCTGGACGGCGTGACCGACGGCATGTTCATCAACTACGCCGACGTGGACGTCAAGGACCCGAACTGGAACCCCTCGGGCACGCCGTGGCAGCAGCTCTACTTCAAGGGGAACTACCCGGCCCTCCAGCAGGCCAAGGCCAGGTGGGACCCCCGCAACACCTTCTCGCACGCCCTCTCCGTGGAGCTGCCGGCCTGACGCGGGAACCCCATGAACTTGCTTGCGCAACACATGACCATGCATTGGATTCTTGCGCGGGCAGCACCGTAGAAACCAAGAGAACGAAAGGCATGAACCCCATGAGCACCCAGAACGCCAAGAAGCTGCAGGGCAAGGCCGCCCTGGTCACCGCCTCCTCCCGGGGCATCGGCCGCGCGGTCGCGCTGCGCCTGGCCGCCGAAGGCGCCGACGTGGCCGTGACCTACCAGAGCAACGCCGCCGCCGCGCAGGAGGTCGTCGACGCGATCGTGGCCGGCGGCGGCAAGGCCATCGCCCTGCGGGCCGACTTCGCCGACAAGGCGGACATCGAGAACCTGTACAAGGAGGTCGTCAACACCTTCGGCTCGCTGCACATCGTCGTGAACAACGCCGGCATCGCCGGCAACGGCAACATCGCCGACGTGGACGACGAGACCCTCGAGCGCGCCATCGACGTCAACTTCAAGGGCACGTTCTACTCCCTGCGCGAGGCCGCCAAGCTGATCCAGGACGGTGGCCGGATCGTCAACATCTCCACCGGCTACACCCACGCCACCTTCGCCGGCACCGGCGTCTACACGGCGACCAAGGCCGCCGTGGAGCAGCTCGGCCTCGCCCTGGCCCGCGAGCTCGGCGGCCGCGGCGTCACGGTCAACTCGGTCCTGCCGGGCCTGGTCCGCACGGACCAGACCGCTCCGATCGCGGACCAGTACGACACCTTCGCGCAGATGATGCCGCTCGGCCGCATCGGCGAGCCGGAGGACATCGCCAACGTCGTCGCCTTCCTCGCGAGCGACGAGGCGTCGTACATCACGGGTCAGTACATCGCCGCCGCCGGCGGCCTCGTCTCCTGATCCCGGGCCGCGGATTCCGCGGCCCCGACCGGACGCGCGGGCGGATCGTGTTCCCTCCGGTCACTCCGCCCGCGCGCCGGCCCTCTCTCCGTACTCCCTTCCGGCCCCGCGCCGACGACGAAGGAACGACATGGATTCACTGGCAGACGCCGTTCTGAACGGCGCCACCCCCCGGCAGCTGGAGCGGGAGCCGTTGCCCGGCGACTACCTGGCCGTCCACACGCGGGCGGAGGACGCGGACCTGTTCCGCGGCGTCGCGGACAAGGACGTCCGCAAGTCGCTGCACGTCGGCCGGGTCCCGATGCCGGAACTGGCGCCCGACGAGGTGCTGGTCGCCGTCATGGCCAGCTCCATCAACTACAACACCGTCTGGTCGGCCACCTTCGAGCCGGTGTCGACGTTCGCCTTCCTGAACAGGCTCGGCAGGCAGGGCGGCTGGGCGGAGCGACACGACCGGCCGTACCACGTGCTCGGCTCCGACGCGTCCGGCGTCGTGGTGCGAGCCGGTTCCGCCGTGCGCCGCTGGACGCCCGGAGACCACGTGGTGGTCAGCTGCGTCCAGGTCGACGACCAGGAGCCGGCGACCCACGCCGACGGCATGATGGGCGCCGAGCAGCGGATCTGGGGATACGAGACCAACTTCGGCGGGCTGGCGCACTACACCGTCGTGCGCGCCAGCCAGCTGCTCTCCAAGCCGGCCCACCTGACCTGGGAGGAGGCGGCGAGCACGATGCTCACCGCCGCCACCTCCTACCGCATGCTGATCAGCGACCGCGGCGCCCGCATCAAGCAGGGCGACATCGTCCTCATCTGGGGCGCGACGGGAGGGCTCGGCGGCTTCGCCGTGCAGCTGGTCAAGAACGCGGGGGGTATCCCCGTCGGGGTCGTCAGCTCGCCGGCCAAGGCCGAACTCCTCCGCCGCATGGGCTGCGACGTCGTCATCGACCGCACCGAGATCGGCCTGGGCGGCGACGCGGCGCCCTCTCCGGAGCGGACCGTCGAACTCGGCAAGCGGCTCGGCAGGGCCATCCGGGAGCGGGTCGGCGAGGACCCGCACGTCGTGTTCGACTTCATCGGCCAGGCGACCTTCGGCATCTCGGTCTTCGTGGTGCGCCGCGGAGGCGCCGTCGTCACCTGCGGATCGAGCACCGGCTACACCCACCAGTTCGACAACCGCTACCTGTGGATGAACCTCAAGCGGATCATCGGCAGCCACGCGGCCAACCTGCAGGAGCAGTGGGAGTGCAACCGGCTGTTCCGGCTGGGCATGCTCGCGCCGATCCTCTCGGAGGTGTACCCGCTCGCCGAGACCGGCGAAGCCGCCCGCCTCGTCCAGACCAACCGGCACACCGGCAAGGTCGGCGTGCTGGCGCTGGCTCCCGAACGCGGACTCGGCGTCACCGACCCGGAGTTGCGCGCCAGGATCGGCGAGGCCCGGCTGAACCCGCTGGCCGGCCACGACCGGACCCCCCTCATACCGGTTCCGGCCGGATGACCGAGACGGACGAGAGAGGTACGAGAGCCATGGTGGAACCGATGTCCGCACAGACGGAGGCGGCCGGGCGGGCGACCGGCACCGCGCGGATCGAACGGGTGGGGGTCGTCGGCTGCGGCACCATGGGCGCCGGCATCGCGGAGCTGTGCGCGAGGGCCGGACTGGACGTCCGGGTCGCCGTCACCTCCGAGGACTCGGCCGCCCGCGGCAGGGCCCGGATCCGCCGCTCCCTCGACCGCGCCGCGGCCAAGGGCCGGATCACCGGCGCCGACCGGGCCGCCGCGGAGGAACGCGTCTCCTTCACCACGGACTTCGGCGACCTGGCCGACCGCCGGCTGGTGATCGAGTCCGTGCGCGAGGACGAGCAGGCGAAGACCGAGGTGTTCGCCACCCTCGACAAGGTCCTCGAAGCCGAGGACGCGATCATCGCCACCAACACCTCGTCGCTCTCGGTGGCGCGGCTGGCCCGCGCCACCCGGCGGCCCGACCGGGTCGTCGGCATCCACTTCTTCAACCCGGTGACCGTCCTGCCGCTGGTGGAGGTGGTCGGCTCCGTCCTCACCAGCCCCGAAACCCGGGACCGCGCCGTCGACTTCGTGGGCGGAGTGCTCGGCAAGACCGTCATCAGCGCCCCCGACCGGGCCGGCTTCCTGGTGAACGCCCTGCTGTTCCCGTACCTCACCTCGGCCATCCGCATGGTCGACAGCGGTCTCGCCACGCCGGAGGTCATCGACCGGGGCATGGAGGCCGGCTGCGCCCACCCGATGGGCCCGCTCAGGCTCGCCGACCTCATCGGCCTGGACACCACGGCCTCCATCGCCCGGGCGATGTACGAGGAGACCAAGCAGCCCCTCTACGCCCCGCCGCCCCTGTTGCTGCGGATGGTCGAGTGCGGGCTGCTCGGCAAGAAGTCCGGCCAGGGCTTCTACACGTACGACTAGGACCGCAGGGGAAGGGACCGGAGCGTCCGCACCACCCGTCGAGCCACGGCGCCAGCGCCGTGGCTCGTTCCTCTGCGTGCACAGCGGCGCGGGGAGGGCCGGGGGTCAGCCGCGGGCCGTCGCGGGGTCGTGCCGCAGCCGGGCCACCAGCGGCGCGGTCTTCTCGTCGAACGAGGCGACGTCGAGCGCGGTGGTGAGTTCCTTCCGGAAGGTGCCGGTGGCGTCCGCGACCACGGCCGCGCCCTGGTCGCTGATCCGCGCGTACATCACCCGCCGGTCCTCCTCGCTGATCGTCCGGCCGGCCAGCCCCTCGTTCTCCAGGCGGGCGACCAGCCGGCTCACCGTGGACTGGCTCAGCCCGATGGCGTCGGCCAGGTCCTGCATGCGCACGCCGCCGGCCTTGGCGTTCTCCTGCATGACCACGAGGGCGGTGTACTCGGCGACGCTGATCCCGTGGCCCCGCTGCAGTCGTTTGTCGAGCGTGCCGCTGACCCGACTGGTGAGAACCGACAGCTGCAACCAGAGTTCGACCTCACTGCCGCGTCGTCCGCGTCCTGCAGCCATACGCTGATCTCCACATGTATCGTCGCCACCCCCGTGCCGAAACCCAATATTAATGTTCTTGCATGCATTGACAAGGTGTGCGACGGCGGAATCACCGATATGCGGTGACGGCGCCCGGTAAACGGGTCAGAGGCCGTACGCGTCGATGTAGGCGCCGAACCGCTCCCGCAGTTCCGGCGCGCTGAGGCCGAAGTCGGCCGCTTCGAACCGCTGGGGCGGCCGTGCGGGCGCGGCCGTCGACCGCGCGAGGATCCGGACGTTGTCCAGGACCGCGGGGGCGGGCTCCACGCCGATGAAGCGGTACACCCGTCGCGCGGTCGCGGCCGGGGCGGAGACCAGGTCGGCGTGGCGCACGTCGAGGAGCCGGTCGGGCCCGAGCCGCCGGCCTGCCCGCATGGTCTGCGCCAGCTGCCGCTCGATGCGTCCCGCCCACTCGCGGCCCACGGCCCGGGGCGCCACCTCGTCCGAGGTGGCGCGGCGCAGGCCGGTGGAGACCCCGGCGGTGATCGTCGCCACCGCCACCGGGTCGCGGTGCACCCGGATGAGCCGCGCGTCGGGGTAGACCCGCAGCAGGTCGTCGAGGCGGGCGGCGTGGAAGGGCGCGCGCAGCACCAGCGAGTCGACCGGGATCCGCGAGGCGATCGCCTGGAGCTGCTCCCGGTGGAAGGCGTACGCGCCGGTCAGGTCGGAGGCCTCCAGCGCCCGCAGGTACCGGGGTATCCGCAGGTGCATTCCGCTCGCCGGGCTCTGGAAGGCGTTGACGAACAGCTGGTGGCAGCCGCCGGGGCGGGTCGCCTCCCGGAACCGCCCCACCGTACGGGGCCGTACGTGCCGGCGGGAGGTCTCGACGTGGGCCCGGGCCCGTCCGATCAGCGCGCGGCGGCCGGGGAGGTCCTCGGTGCGGGGGACCGGGTAGAGCATCTCCCACAGGGTGGGCGAGTCCACGCCCGGGTGTTCGACGAGCAGGTTCTGCAGGAGCGACGCGCCGCTGCCGGGCAGGCCGGAGATGAACACCGGGTGCGTGAGGCCGGGGGTGGGCGTCCCGGGGTCCGAGGCGGCCAGGGCCGCGAGTCGCACCTGCTGGGAGAGGGCGGAGAGCAGCCGCTCGCGGACGGCTGCGGCCCCTTCCCGGGTCAGCCCCGCCTCGGTGTTCACCGCCTCGACCAGGCGGTCGAGTTCGGGAAGGAAGCGCAGGGGCGGCTCGTCGCCGGGATGCAGTTCCCCGAGGCGGGACCGGAGTTCCTCCGTGTCGATGCGGAAGGGGCCGGCGGGGGCCGGGGCGGCGCGGAGGGATCCTCGCCCGCGCGGGGCGTGCTGCGCGGGCCGCGCGCCGGGCGTGGTCGTATCGACGTCGTCATCACGCTGCTTCACTCGCCACCCCTGGATGATCACCAACTGCATCTCCGAGCTTCACACGAGATTAAAAACCGTGCGCGCGGTTTGTCAACTTTGAATCCCGAAGGGAAAGTTCGGCACCTGGGTGCGGAAAAGAGGGCAATAGGGGTCAAAAGGTTTCACTTCCTGGTCGCATCCGACAGAGGGTAATTAAAACATGCCGCTTGGTCGGTTTCATTGTTTCCCGGGGCGCGGGAGAGGCGGAGGCGGGGAGACGCGGGAGGGGGCCGCGACCTTCCGGTCGCGGCCCCCTCCCCGTGGTGCGGTGCCGGTCAGGCGGGCGGCAGGACGGATCCCTCGACCAGGCAGCGGAAGGCGACCTTCCCCCGCTGGGTGCCGGTGACCTCGACGGCGACGCCGCCGGCCAGCCGCCCGGGGGCCGGGCGGGCCTCGATGGAGCAGGGGTGGCCGAACTCGACGTACTGGTGCGCACGGATCGAGACCGACCGGGGATCGAAGCCGCCCCCGGTGAAGGCGTACGCGGCCTGCTGCGCGGCTTCCAGGAGGACGAGGCCGGGGACGTGGTCGACCGCGTGGTCGATCAGGGCCGGGTGGCCGGTGTCCTCGATCAGCTGCCAGCCGTCGGCCGGGCCGCCCTCGGAGGGGAGGGAGAGCGTCACCTCGTCGCGTGCGGAGCGTCCCACGAGCGAGGGCGCGACGGGCGTGCCCCGGCGGGCCGGCCGGGCGGCCAGCCGGTCACCGCGCAGCCTGCGGTAGACCCCGTCGGGCACCCACGTGAAGCCGGAGCTGCCGGTGGCGCACAGTCGCCCGTGCTGCCGGAGGTCGATGCGCACGCGCAGGCTGCGCCGGCCGGTCCACGCGTACTCCACCTCGGCCCGCACCGGGGCCGTGGCGTCGGTCCGCAGATCGGGGCCGACGGTGTACTCCAGGTCGTCCAGCAGGAAGTGGTTCTCCCGCGCGGCCACGCCGAACTCGGCGTGGGTGAGCCCCAGGCCCACCTGGCGCAGCGTCTGCGCGATCAGCATGTGGTGGTACGAGCTCCCGCGGGCGGGAGCGAAGAAGACGTGCGGCCCCGACCAGTCCAGCTCGACCGAGAAGTGCGTGGCGTCGTGCCGGTGCCAGCCGGTGACGAGCACGTCCTCCGCGGCCGCCCGGTGGGCGAACGCCGGAGCGAGCGCCGGGGCCCCGGGGGCGTCCGGGCGCTCCTCTATGTGCCGGGTGGTGCGGTGCGGTGCCTGGGCGTCCTGCGCGGTGTCGATCATGATTCCCCCATCGATCGTCGGCGTCGAGTCTCGCGTGCAGCGCAATAAAATACGGGTTGCCCGGTTCTTTTTTGTGTCGCGAGAGTGAAATCTGGCCTCTTGGGCCTGTGGGTGCGGTGCGGGAGCTGCGGTGCGACCACAATACAGTCCACCCGGTTTGTTTCGGTGTCGGTCGTGAGGCGGGAAGCCGAACAACGTCAACTCGCCCGCTGAGCGCACCTGGTCCTCCGAGCCCGCCTGGTTCTCCGAGCCGGTCGCCCCGCCGCGGCCCGCCGGCCGCGGCCTATCGGCCGGGCCGGTCCTCCTGCCCGATCCCGCCGGCCAGGGACCTCCGGGCCAGCGCGAGGAACCGGTCGAGACGGGGCACGGCCGCACGCCTCCGCCGCCACGTCATGGTGGCCGGCACCCGCAGGTCGGCGTCCTCCAGGGGGAACGCCAGCAGCTCGCCCCGCTCCACCTCGCCGCGCACCGCCATCTCGGGCAGCAGCGCCAGGCCCATCCCGGCGGCGACGCAGGCCCGCAGCGGCGCGACCCCGGAGACCTCCGCCTCCAAGCGCGGTCCGTCCGGGCCCAGTTCCGCCGTGGCGCGGTCGAACATCTCCCGGAAACCGCACCCGTGCCGGGTCGCGAGGAAGCGCTCGCCGCGCAGGTCGGCGCCGCGCACGCGCTCCCGCCGGCCCAGCGGGTGACCCACCGGCACGGTGACCAGCAGCCGCTCCTCGAAGAGCACGCTGCTCGCGTACTCCTCGTCCTTCGGCGGGGCGCCGAAGGCGAAGCAGACGTCGAGGTCCCCGCGCCGCACGCCGTCGTACAGCTCCCGCCGGTTCCCCACGTCCACCGTGACGTCGACCTTGCCGAACAGCGCCCGGTACTCCGCGAGGACCGGCGGGATCACGTGCGTGCAGAAGGTCTCCAGGCCGCCGACGGCCAGCTCCCCGGTGGGCTCCTCCGCGTCCAGGGCGCCGACCGTCGACGCCTCGTCGACCAGCAGCAGCACCTGGTCGGCGTAGCCGCACAGCCGGATGCCCGCGCCGGTCAGCCGCAGCTTCCTGTGGGACCGGTCGAAGAGCCGGGTGCCCAGCTCGGCCTCCAGCGCCTGGATCTGCTCCGTGACGCTGGACTGCGCGTAGTGCAGCTCCGCGGCCGCCTTGGTGAAACTCAGACTCCGCGCCACGGCGCGGAAGGACCTCAGATGACGGATCTCCATGGACGACGCGAACCTTCCCCCGGGTTCCGCTGTGTGCATCGGTCTCCTCGATGACACGCATCGTAACCGCCCGCTTCCCCCGGGCCACGGGCGGCGCCAGGCTGGGTGCGGCGGGGCCGTCGGGCAGGACGGACCTCCGCCCGTCGAGCATCCACCGCGTCCTTCACGGGAGTCACTCATGGCAATTCCGGCCACCCGGCCGAACACCCCCGCCGGCGGTCCCGGGCCGACGGAGGCCGGCGACGGCCCCGCCCGGCCCGCCAAGGGCCTCCTGCCCGGTCTCGCGCTCGGCTACTTCATGGTGCTCATGGACACGACCGTCGTCACCGTCGCGCTCCCGGACATCGGACACGGCCTGCACGCCGGACTCGGCTCCCTCCAGTGGGTGTCCAACGGCTACACGCTGACCTTCGCCGCGTTCCTGCTCACCGCGGGAGCCCTCTCCGACCGCTTCGGCGGCCGCCGGATCCTCCTCGTCGGGCTGTGGACCTTCGGGCTGGTCTCCGGCGCCTCCGCCCTGGCCGGCTCGGTGGAACTGCTCGTCGCGGCACGCGCCCTGCTGGGCGTCTCCGGCGCGCTGCTGCTGCCCTCCTCGCTGGCCGTCATCGCCCACTCCTTCCCCGACCCGGCGGCCCGGGCGAGGGCCCTCGGCGGCTGGGCGGCGATCACCGGTGCCGCGCTGGCGGCCGGCCCCCTCGTCGGCGGCGTCCTGACGGACTCCCTCGGCTGGCGGGCCGTCTTCCTGGTCAACGTCCCCCTCGCCCTGGTGAGCATCGCGATCACCGCCAAGGGGGCGGCGGAGACCGGCCGCACCCCGGCCCGGGGCCTCGACCTGCCCGGCCAGGCCTCCGCGATCGTGGCGCTGGGCGCGCTGACCTTCGGCCTCGTCCAAGCGGGCGGCGCCGGCTGGACCGCGCCCGAGGTGCTCGGATCGTTCGCCCTCTTCGCCGTCGCCGCGGGCGTCTTCGTCGCGGTGGAGCGGCGCGTGGCCGCCGGCGGGCGCACCCCGATGCTGCCGCCGAAGCTCTTCCGCGGCAGCGCCTTCACGGCGGCGCTGTTCGCCGGACTCCTGGTCAACTTCGCCCTGTCCGGCGTGCTGTTCACGCTCTCGCTCCTCTTCCAGCAGGGCCGGGGCTACTCCGCCCTCCTGGCGGGCCTCGCCTTCCTGCCGCTGACCCTGCCCACCGTCGTCAACCCGGTCTTCACGGGCCGGCTGGTCGCCCGGATCGGCCCCCGAGCCCCGGCCACGGCCGGCTTCGCCCTGATGGGGGCGGGCACCCTCGTCCAGGCGGGCACCACGTCCGGCTCGGCCGCCTCGGTGGTCGCCGGCTCCCTCGGCCTGCTCCTCCTCGGGTTCGGCATCTCGTACGCCCTGCCCTCGCTCGTCGTCGCCGTCATGGGCGCGGTGCCCCGGGAGCTGTCCGGCGTCGCCTCGGGCGCCCTCAACTCGGCCCGCCAGACGGGCGCGGTGGTGGGCGTCGCCGTCCTCGGTGCGATCCTGAACGGCGCCTCCTCGGTCGAGGCGGGCACCCGGGTGGGCGCGGTCGTCTCCGGTGTCCTGCTGCTGACCGGATCCGTCGTGGTCCGCGCCTTCCTCGGACGGGAGCGGCAGGAGACCGCCCGGCCGCGCCCGCCGGGGAGCCGGACGGCGCGAGGACACGGCCCGGCGCGGCCCTCCTGACCCCGCATCCGGCTCTGACCACCGGAAACGCGGGTGAGAAGCACCTCGAACACCTGGTAGATTGATGTTCGTCGCCGCGAGGGAACGAGCGGACGGCCAACACCTTGTCCGGGTGGCGGAATGGCAGACGCGCTAGCTTGAGGTGCTAGTGCCCTTTATCGGGCGTGGGGGTTCAAGTCCCCCCTCGGACACGATCGACGACGAGCCGTGGGGGGGGGGGGGGGGGGGGGGCGGCCGCCCCGGATCGCTTTCGGCGCGGCCCCGGAGGCGCGCGCCGACT